>JADGRG010000713.1 GCA_017881145.1 Sandaracinaceae bacterium
CATCATCGAGTCGATGCCCAGGTCTTTGAACGCCGCGTCGTCCGGCACTTCGTCGACTTCGGCGACCTCTGCCACGATGGCACGAAGCTTCTCCCGCAGATCCTCATGCGACATGAGCGCTACTCCTTGACTGGTCTCGACTGGTCTCGGTTGGTCTCGGTTGGTCTCGGTTGTCATTCGGCCTGTTCGGCCTGTGACGACCACGATCAACCGGCTTTGGGAAGCTTGTCGGCGACGAGGTTCAAGAGTTGGCCCACGGTCTGGATGCCGACCAGTTGGTCGTCCGGGATACGTACGTTGAGGTCGCGCTCCAAGCTGCCGATGACCTCCAAGAGCTCGAGCGAGTCGATGCCGAGCTCCGAGATCACGCCGGCCTCGGTGACGGATTGCATGTCCTTCTCGGAGATCTCCGAAGCGGTGGAACGGAAGGTCTGCAGCAGCTCGGCCCGTGTCATATGCGGTTCTCCATGAAGTTGACCGTGCTTAATACGCGCAATCGTGTGTGGCGTCCATTCAACTCAGCTCGGGTGCTCCTCCAGCTGGCCGCTCTCGAAGAGCGCTTTGGTGCGGCGCCTTTGGACTTTGCCGCTCGAGGTCTTCGGCAGTGAGCCGACCTTGACGACTGCGACGTGGCCGACGGTCAGGCCGGCAGTCTCGACGACCTTGGCAGCGATGCTCTTGCGCAGGGCAGCGGCGTCGGCCGAGTTGCCTTCGGCGGCGATGATCAGCGTCTCTTCGCCGTCGCGCATCACGCTGAACGCCACCGCGTTGTCGCGGCGAACGCCTTCCACCTCGGCGACTGCCCACTCCAGATCCTGTGGATAGTGGTTTGCGCCGCGGATGATGATGAGGTCTTTGAGACGGCCGCAGACGTAGAGATTGCCGTCGGCCATGTAGCCGAGGTCTCCGGTGTGCAGCCAGCCATCGGTGAACGCCTGCGCTGTGGCTTCCGGATTACCGTAGTAGCCTTTGGTGACGCTCGGGCCATGGGACCAGATCTCGCCGACGCGGCGCTGGGGTAGCGTATGACCCTGTTGGTCGACGACTTTGAGCTCGTGCTTCGGAAAGGGATGACCGCAGCAGACCAACTCGAGCGTGTTGGGTCCCGGCGCGGCTTTCACAGCGAAGCCAGTCTTCATCTTCTCGGCATCGACGACGTCCGTCATGATGGGCGTGTCGCGCTCGTGGAAGGTGATGGCGAGCGTTGACTCAGCCATGCCATAGGCAGGCATCAGTGCAGTGGCCTTGAAGCCGCAGCGCGCGAAGCGTTCGGCAAACTCGCGCATGACCCTGGCGTTGATCGGCTCAGCTCCGCAGCCAGCCAATCGAACGCAGCTCAGGTCGAGGTCTTCCAGGTCCTTGTCGCGCGCGCGCTTGGTCGCCAAGCCGTAAGCGAAGTTCGGAGCGAAGGTGATCGTGCCGCGATACTTGTGGATGGTTTCGAGCCACAGGTTGGGTCTGCGGCCAAAGGCTTCCGTCGGCATGAGCACAGTCGGGATGTTGCAGACGATGGTGCCCAGCACGAAACCGATCAGGCCCATGTCGTGGTAGAGGGGTAGCCACGTTACAGCGACATCTTCGTCGCGACGGTCGATGCCGCGCGGTCCGAGAAACGCGCGCGCGTTCTCGACCAGGTTGCGATGCGTGACCATCACGCCCTTGGGCATCGAGGTGCTGCCCGAAGTGAACTGCAGAAAGCAGAGGTCTTCCGGCTCGATCGCGGGCGTTTCGAACGCCGCCGCTGGCTGCTGGAGGAGCTCTTCCAAGATGACCAAGCGCGAGAGGCCGGTGTCGTGCGCTAGCACTTCTTCCACCACCGGCTTGGTCGCCTCCATGATCAGCAGCGCCTTGGCGCCGGAGGCCTTCACGATGTGGCCCACCGTCTCGACGTAGGCGTTCTTCGCCTTGAAGCTGGCGCGCGGATAGATCGGCACCGGCACGATGCCGGCGATGGCGGCGCCCAGGAAGCTCAACACGAACTCTGCAGGGTCCGCGATCACCAATGCGATTCGATCGCCCTTCCGCAAGCCAAGCCCAGCCAGCAGCGCGGCTCGGGCCTTGGCTTCACGCTCCAGCGCCTCGAACGGGTAGTAGCGGTCCGTGCCGTCGATGGCGCGGAAACGGAAGCCGCGTGCGTCACCGCGAGGCAGTTTTGAGAGGCACGACACCAGCGTGTCTCGTTCGAAGGGCGTCATGGCGGGCGCTATGTATGGGTCGGGTTGTAGGTCTGTCAAGCGGCAATTCCCCGAGGAATCTAGGCCAGCCGGCCAGCCGGAACCTTGCGCAGAAGCTTGCGGGTAGTGATCGCCTTCGGTATAGGTTCGCGGAACATGTCGCGCGTTTATGTCACTGGTTTGGGTGTTGTGAGCTCGCTCGGCTTCGGTCGAGGAGCTTATTGGAAGTCCGTCGTCGAAGGACGCAGCGGCTTTGCGCCGATCGAAGGCTTCGACACCAGCGGCTTCGATCGCTCCGTTGCAGGCGAAGTCAAAGGCTTCAACGCCCGTGATTTCCTGACGGCAGCCGAAGCTCGTCGCACCGGACGCTGCTCGGCGTTTGCGTTGGCTGCAGCGCGCATGGCCGTCGAAGACTCGGGCCTCTTGCCGCGTGAGGTCGCCGGCGAACGCACCTCGGTGATCATCGGCACGACGATGGGCGAAGCCGACGTGATCGGCGAGCTCGAGCAGACCTGGATCCGTCGCGGTCTCGGCGCGGTCTCGCCTAGTCGCTTACCGCTCTACGGCTCCACGCTCTTGCCGATCCATCTGGCGCGAGCGTTTGGCGCGCGCGGCATGGTGCAGACCCTGCCTGCCGCATGTGCAGCCGGCAACTACTCCATCGCATTCGCCGCGGACTTGATCCGCTCCGGTCGCGCCGACGTCGTCATCACCGGTGCCAGCGAGCTTCTACAGAAGCTTCAGTTCGCCGGCTTCGTGCGCCTGGGTGCCGTGGCTCCCGATCGCTGCCAGCCTTTCGACAAGAACCGCAAGGGCCTGATTATCGGTGAAGGCGCGGGCATCATGGTCCTCGAATCCGAGGCGCACGCGGTGCGCCGCAACGCCACACCCATGGCCGAGGTCGGTGGCTCCGGCCTGGCCTGCGACGCGCATCACATCACGCGTCCGCATCCCGAAGGCACCGGCTCCTTGCTCGCGATGCGCGAAGCCATCTCGCGCAGCGGTGTCACACCGGACGAGATCGACTTCGTCAACGCCCACGGCACCGGCACGCATGCCAACGACAAAGTCGAGTCGCTGGTGATTCGCGAAGTGTTCGGCGACCGGCCAGTGCCCGTGAGCAGCATGAAGGGCATGCTCGGCCACTGCATGGGCGCTGCCAGTGCGCTCGAAGCCGTGGCCTGCGTGCTGACCGTGCAGACCGGCATCTATCCTCCGACCATGAGCTATGAAACTCCCGATCCGGAGTGCGCACTGAACTTGGTTGCCAATCGCTCTGCGACTGGCAAGGCCGAGATCGTGCTGAACAACTCGCTCGCGTTCGGCGGCTACGACGCGGTCGTGGCTTTTGCCAAGCCCGGACGTCTGCCCTATCCGGCGCCTGCGAGCAGCTTCAGCCAGTGAGACCGTGCGCCATCACTGGGGTCGGGTTGGTCAGCCCGATCGGCGTCGGTTACGACGCGTTCTGTCGTGCGTTGGCGGCGGGCACTGATGACTCGCAGCGGGTGTTTCGTGGACATCCGACGCTGCTCAATCCCGAACGAGTCGCCGATCCGGTTGCCGCCGAGTGCTACGACTTCGACGCCAAGAAGTATCTCGGCGAGAAGGGTTTGCGTAACTTCGATCGTCTGACGAAGTTCCTGATCGTCTCCGCCAAGCTGGCGCTCGAGCATTCCGGGCTCAAGCGCGATGGTGTGCATCAGGTGCCGCCCGATCGCATCGGCTTGTGCTCGGCCACGGCCTACGGTTCGCTCGAAGCCATCACCGAAGCAGCCCACGTGGCGGAGCTGGAAGACCCGCGCTTCCTCAATCCCAACCGCTTCCCGAACACGGTGATCAATGCGGCTGCCGGCTACGTGAGCATCTGGGAAGATCTGCGCGCGCCGAACGTGACGGTGGTCGACGGGAACTGTGGCGCGCTCGATGCCGTGCTCAGCAGCGAAACCCATCTGCTCTACGGTCGTGCCGACGCGTTCGTGGTGGGTGGTGGCGAAGCGTTGAGCGAGCCGCTCTATTTGGCGTTTCGTAAGCTCGATGTGCTCGCGGAGGGCTCGCGGATCTCCGTGCCGGGCCGGCGCGAGAGCCAGGGCATGCTGCTCGGTGAGGGCGCTGCTTATCTCTGTCTCGAAACGCCGCAATCCGCCCACCGTCGTGGCGCCAACGTGCGTGCCGAAGTCGTGGGCTACGGCAACGCCTTCGAGCCGCCGGACTCCGAAGCCGTGCTCGTGCACGTCTCTGCGCTCTCCGTCGATCGAGCGATTCGCATGGCACTGGCCGATGCAGGCTTGCGCGCGCAGGACATCGACATCGTCGCCAGCGCTGCCAGCGGCATCCCTCACTTCGATGCCGCCGAGCTGGTGGGCGTGGAAGCTGCACTCGGTCCGCACATCGCCGTGGCTGCTCCCAAAGCCATCTTCGGTGAAACTTTCGGCGCAGCGGGTGGGCTCGCCATGGCCTGTGCGCTCGCTTGGTTCGATGGCGTGCGTGTTGCGCCACTGGTGACGGGTAAGGCGCCCGCAAACCCGCGCCACATCGTGGTGCTCGCGGTTGGCTACTACGGCAACGCCACGGCCGTGATTTTGCGTCATGGCGAAGCGGCGCGAGCTTCGTAGCACTGCGGTAGAGCGCGCGCGCCGCGACTCGTGACCCAGACGGCGTGCGGTCTGTGGGCCCAGCCCAGCGCTTGCTCCGGTGTGGTCGCTGGTCACGCCTCGGATCACGGCTGCTCCGCCGGACGCACATGCTGTCGCCAAGCTGAGGCAAAGTCCCGGCCGTGAGGACCCAAGACGCGGACGTTGCGTCGGACCCGGAAGCCCACTGACCAAGTATCGTGCGCGCTCGGAGGTAAGGCCCTTTTTCCCGGCGGTCCTTGCGTTACAATCCAAGCTCCAGTGGCGGCATCACTACATCCACAAGAGGGGCCCGCGCCGCGGATCAACCTGACGCTGCTGAAGGCCATGATCGCCGAAGCGGTGATCACGCAGGTCGACGCAGATCAGGCGGAGCTCTACGCGAAGCGTCGTCGTGTGCACGTAGAAGAAGCGTTGATCGAAGTTGGCGCGCTCGACGAAACCCAGCTGCTGAAATTTCTGGCGGCGCGCTACAAGACGTTCTTCGTCTCAACCAAAAAGCTCTCGACTGCGCCCATCAGCGATTCCTTGCTCCAGCTGATCACGCACAAGCTTGCCGTCAAGCTCTGCATCTTTCCCGTCAAGTACGAGCAGCGCACCGGTGAGCTCTCCATCCTGACCGTCGAGCCCGATGATCCGGACGTGCTCAAGAATGTACAGTTTGCGACGCGCGTGTCGAAAGTGCGCGCGCTGGTTGCCCGGCCCGCGGCGATTCAAGCAGCGATCCGTCTGCACTTCTTGAACGAGGCCAGCGCATTCGGGCAGGTCCGCAATGGTTCCGTCGCCACCGACAAGCAGTCCGGGACCGACGATCACGGCCGGCGTGTCACGCAGACTTTCGACCAGGCCATGCTGGGTGCAGCAGTCCAGGAGGCGGGGCCGCCTTCAGTCGAGCCCCCCGATCCGCGCCGGCGCACCGGCGCGATGGAAGTCATGCAGCGGCCAGGCCCGCCGCCGCCGCCGCCAGCGGCGATGCTGGCCGGCCCCCCACCGCACCCAGGTTTCTCTCAGGGCGGCGCAGGCTACTCCGGCACCAGTCAGTTCAGCATGGCGCCGCCGCCGGTCGCGCCCACGCAGAACGCGCAGTCGTTCGTGCAAGTGGTGCCGATGCCGGCCATGGAGTTACAACGGGGCGTTATGCACTCGGCCTCCGTGCAGCCCGAGCCCGAGCCCGCCCCCGTCGCGTCCCAGGTGGCCATGCACGACTACCTGGAGACGCTCAACGTCCTGGTGGCCCTGCTTGAGCAGGAGCGCGGCGAGCTGCGTGGGCACTCCATGACGGTGGGGCGCGTGGCGCGTCGCGTGTGCGAGCGTTTGGGCCTGGCAATCGAGGAAGCGGATACCATCGTAATCGCCGCGTATCTGCACGACATCGGCAAGTCTACGGCGCACCACCTCACGGCCCTAAACGTGGCTCAATACGACGCGCACCGTCAGCAAGCCAAGAAGAGCTACCTGACACCGGTGCGCATCTTCGAAGCGGTGCGGCTGCCCGAGCAGGTGGTGCCGATCCTCACCCATCTCTACGAGCGTGCCGACGGTCAGGGCTTCCCGGATCGGCTTTCCGGCAAGGAGATCCCTCTCGGTGCACGCGTGCTCGCCATCGTGGAGACCTATGTCGACCTGACCGGCCACGCCGGCAACGCCTTTCGCAAGAAGCTCTCGTCCCAAGAAGCCTGGGATGTCATTGCGAAGTACAAGAGCAAGCTCTTCGACCCGAACCTCGTCGACGTGCTCAAGCTGGTCGTGCTCGGAGACGATCTGCGCGCCAAGCTCCTGGCCGATCGGCGCCGCGCGCTGATCGTGGATCCCGATGCCGAGGAAACGACCGTGCTCGAGCTCCGCTTGGCCGAGCACGGCTATGAGGTGACAATCGCGCGGACCGCGACCGACGCCGAAAACGAGTTGAGCGGCGAGTTCGATGTGGTGATTTGCGAGGTGGAGCTCAAACCCTTCGACGGTTTCACGCTCTTGCAGAAGGTTCGAGAAGGCGGCAACGAAGTGCCCTTCGTGTTCCTGAGCAGCAAGGACGAGAGCGAAGTGGTGCAGCGCGGTTTCGAGCTCGGCGCCGACGACTTCATCAACAAGCCCGCCTCTCCGGATGTGGTGGCGCTGAAGGTGAGCCGTGTGCTCGACGGCGCTGGACGCAAACGCAAGACGGGCGGCGTGAACGGCTCGCTCACCGAGATGGCGTTACCCGACGTGGTGCAGATCCTCTTCCACGGTCGCAAGAGCGGGAAGCTGGCCATCTCCGGCGAGGGCAAACGCGGCGAGATCCACTTCTGCGATGGCCAGATCTACGACGCGACCTACGCCGACCTGGTGAAGGACGACGCGTTCTACGCGATGCTTTCTCTCTCCGGCGGCGACTTCGAGCTCGACCCGAACTTCCGTCCAACCGAGCGTAAGATCGAGCTCAGCCCCGAGAGTCTGCTCCTGGAAGGCATGCGCCGCTTGGACGAGTCCGGGCGCTAAACAGGAACGCGTGGTGGGCGAGAGCGCGGTCCAGGCGTCTCTGTTTAGGCGTAGGTTTCTTCGCGCATGATCAACGGGAAGAAAGTGACGGTCGTCTTGCCCGCTTACAACGCGGCAAAGACACTCGAGCGCACCATCTCGGAGGTTCCGGTCGACCTCATCGACGACATCATCGTCGTCGACGATGGCAGCACCGACGACACCGCGCTGATCGCAGCCCGCCTGGGCGTCGAGTTGCGCTCTCACGAGCGCAATCTCGGTTACGGAGGCAACCAGAAGACCTGCTACCGCACGGCGCTGGCTCGTGATGCCGACGTGATTGTGATGCTCCATCCAGACTATCAGTACACCCCCGGCTTACTGGTGGCGATCGCTGCACCGATCTGTTACGGCGTCTACGATGTCGTGCTCGGCTCTCGCATTTTGGGAGGCACGGCGCTCGCTGGTGGCATGCCGCGCGTGAAGTACGTCGTCAACCGCGCGCTCACCTTCTTTCAGAACCTGGTCTTTCGCCGAAAGCTCTCCGAGTACCATACCGGCTATCGAGCGTTCCACCGCCAGGTGCTAGAGGCGCTCCCACTGGAGCGCAACTCGAACGACTTCGTGTTCGACAGCCAGATGCTTGCCCAGGTCATCGCGTGGAAGTTTCGCATCGGCGAGATCTCATGTCCGACGCGCTACTTCCCCGAGGCGTCCTCGATCGGCTGGGGGAGCGGCGTGCGCTATGCGTTCGGCTGCGTCGTGGTAGCGTTGCAGTACCTGGCCCACGAGCTCGGCGTCGCGCAACCTGACATCTTTCAACCACGTGAAACGGGGCCAGCGGATCGCCCGCCGCCCTAAACAGAGACGCCTGGAGCGCGATCCACCATCCGTCGGGGTTGGGGCCCCGACCCCAACCGGGCGATCCGCCCCCGCTTTCTGCGGTGCGTGCTCACCTACGCAATGACGCCGAACCGATCGACTTTTTTCGCGGCGGTCGCTTAGGCCGCAAGCCACGTGCCAGTCGTAACACCGCGTTTTTCAAGGAAAATTCGCCGAACGAGCGCCTGGCCGTCGCGCGGACTCCCCGTTCAGCGCGGAATTTCACCCACCGACCCGTCGTGCTAGCCCGAGGGGGCTCAGTCGGGAGACCGAGCTATTCGGGGTTTGAAACCGGCCGCTTGACCGAGCGCAACCACGCGTTAGTTGTATGGCTTCTAATACACCTGCCGAGTGCGGAATCCGCCCCAGTCCTGGGGGCAGCAGAAGGCGCGTATTGCGCGGCGTGCCGGCGGGTTGCGACGATGGAATGGAGCCGACGGTGAAACGAGCCCCAGGCAGCGAAGTGGGATCCGACAAACCGCCCAGCGGCGCTCCCGGAGCGCCGGACGCCGCCAGCATCCTCGTCGTCGACGACGAAGAGCTGGTGCGTTGGGCTCTGCGCGAGCGCTTGGGCGACGACGGCTACGCCGTGCACACGGCTGCTTCCTACAACGAAGCGCGCGCCAAGCTGAGCGAGCGTGAATACGACTTGGTCCTACTGGACTGCCAGTTGCCAGACGGCGATGGCATGGTGCTCTTGCGTGAGGTACACGCCGAACACAAGGACACCCTGGTGATCATGCTGACTGCGCACTCGACCGTGCAGCGCGCGGTCACGGCGATGGCTGAAGGCGCATTCTACTTCATCGACAAGCCTTTCGATCTCGATCAGGTGCTGCTGATCGTGCAGCGCGCGCTCGAGACCACGCGGCTACGACGACAGGTGCGCGACCTGATCGCCCGCGACCCCGAGGGAAGTGCGACCACGCCCTTGCTCGGGGAGTCGACGGTCATGCTCGAAGTCAAAGAGCTGATCCGACGCTATGCGAAGAGTAAGGCCTCCACCGTGTTGGTCACCGGGGAGACGGGCGTTGGCAAAGATGTCGCTGCGCGCGCCCTGCATGTGCAAAGCGAACGCCGTGACAAGCCCTTCGTGAACATCACCTGCTCGGCGCTGCCCGAGCATCTGCTCGAGAGTGAGCTCTTCGGCCACGAGCGCGGCGCCTTCACCGATGCCAAGCAGCGGCAAATCGGCCTCTTGGAGCAAGCCAACGGTGGGACGGTGTTCCTCGACGAGATCGGCGACATGGCGCTCGGTCTGCAAGCCAAGCTCCTGCGCTTTCTCGAAGAGCGTGCGTTTCGTCGGGTGGGTGGCCACGCAGACATCAAGCCCGACGTGCGAGTCATCGCGGCCACCAATCGGGACTTGCTGGACGCCGTGAAGCAGGGGCACTTCCGCCAGGACCTCTACTTCCGCCTGGACGTGTTGCGCATCGCGCTGCCACCGCTGCGTGCCCGCGGTGGTGACATCGCACTCCTGAGCGCTTACTTCGTGGACCGCTTCAGCCGCACTCTGCGCAAGCCCGTGCGCGAGATCTCGTCGGCTGCGCTGGCGCAGCTCGAAAGCTACGACTGGCCCGGCAACGTGCGTGAGCTCCGCAACGTGATCGAACGCGCCGTGCTGCTCTGTGAGCAACCCTGCTTGCAGATCTCCGACTTGCGCCTGCTGGCCGGGCAAAGACAGTCTGCGTCGCAGCCGCCCTCAGCTGCGCACTTCGTGCTGCCAGAAGGCGGCATCGACGTGGAAGACCTGGTGCGCAACCTGGTGGCGCAGGCGCTCGAACGCTGTGCGGGAAACAAGACCCGTGCCGCCACCTTGCTCGGCATGACGCGCGACCAGATCCGCTACCGGACAGAAAAGTACGGTTGGGAATCCGCCGCCGACGAAGCCAAGTCGTCCTGAACAGTGCCGCGTGCGGTGCGAGACAGGTTGCGGTCCAGGCGTCTGTGTTTAGGCGAGCTCCGTTGCTTTCGGGCTCTGGCTGGTCAACGCGTGCCGGACTCTGGTGAGCAGGCCCTCCTGCGTGAAGGGCTTTTCGAGCGACTCCACGCCCGGAGCCAGCAAGCCGCGTTGCACCAGGCGCTCGGGCGGATACGCGGACATGTAGACGAGCGCAGCGCCAGGGATCAGCACGCGGGCTTCCCGAGCGATCTCGGGTCCGGTCATGCCGCCTGGCAGCACCATGTCGGTGAGCAGAAGCTGGATCTCTTGGCTGTGCTCGCGGCAGAGCCGTAGCGCTTCTGCGCCGCTGCCAGCGGCAAGCACGCGATAGCCAGCCTTCTCCAGGTAGTGTTGCACTGCGCCGCGCACCAGAGGCTCGTCTTCGACCACTAGCACGGTCTCGCTCCCACCCAGCGCCTTGGCTTCCGTAGCTGCAGCCGATGGCTGCGCCCCGTGATGGCCCGCGTGTTGGCTCGGGAGGTGGATGACGAAGGACGTCCCCTTGTTCGGCTCGCTGTGCAGCTCGATTGCGCCCTTGTGCTGGGTGACGATGCCGAAGACGGTGGGTAGTCCGAGTCCCGTGCCCTCACCAGCGCCTCGGGTCGTGAAGAATGGCTCGAAGACGTGGAGCTGGGTCTCTTCGTCCATGCCGCAGCCGGTGTCGCTCACCAAGAGCCTGACGTAGGAGCCGGGTAGTAAGCTGCCGATAGCCCGAGCAGGGGCCTTCTTGATTTCGACTTCGCTGGTCTGGACCGTGATCAATCCGCCGCGCGGCATGGCCTGGCGAGCGTTCACGACCAGGTTCATGAGGAGCTGCTCGATCTGTCCAGGCTCGCAGGTGAGGTAGGCTTCTGGCGCGCCGAGCGTGACCCGGAACTCGATGTCTTCTCCGATCAAACGGCGCAGCATGCCCTCCATGCCCGAGATCACCGTATCGAGA
>JADGRG010000714.1 GCA_017881145.1 Sandaracinaceae bacterium
CGACCTGCACCAGCGCATGGACATGAGCGACCTCGTCGTCGTCGTGACCGTCGCGACACTGCGCACCGACGTCGATCCACAGCAACGCACCAGCTACGGTCTGGTGACGCAGCTCTTCGATGTGTTCAAAGGCCAGGTGCCCGACGGCGGTCTCACGCTCTGCGTCTCTGACGACGCGATCGGTTATGCCAGCATCGACCGGGACAAGCAGCGTGTCCTCACCCAGCGCTTCGTGGCGCTGGTGAAATGGTATCGCAAGGCCGACGGCACAGTCGCTGGGCACTTCCACCTCGCGCTTGCGTCGGAAGCCGTGCTTGATCGAGTGCGTTCACACCTGGGCCGCAAAGACTCCACCACGCACACCATCATCGAGCGGAGCAGTCCGAGCTCGTAGGCCTGCGCGTCTCACTCATCCCGCCGCATCCCGCCCGGACATCCTGCGGGTGCTTTCGCGTGCTCTCGTGTAGACTCGTTGCATGCGAGGAGACCCGAGCCATGCGTAGATCGATCATCACCACCGTTTGCATCTTGCTCGCCGTAGCCTGCGGGCAGGGAAAGCCCAGCGCCGCGGAGCTTCCCTCCGGCGGTCCGCAGCCATCGGCAGCACCGACGCCGACGCCGACACCAACGCCAGCGAAGCCAGAGCCAGCAGCGCAACCCGCAGCGCAGGCAGCTCCTTCCGTGGTCGAAGATGCAACGTTTACGCTACGCGTCGCGGAGGCAGGTCCGTACAAGGCCGGCGAGCTCGGGCGCTTCGTCGTGCACCTCGAGCCACACGGCGTCTACCACGTGAACCAGGAATACCCGATCGAGATCGCTGTCACGGGTGATGCGGACACGGCGTTTCCGAAAGCCAAGCTCGAACGCCCCGACGCTGCCGAATTTGGAGAGAAGAAAGCCAAGTTCGAGGTGCCTTTCACCGCCAAGGTAGCTGGAGACCACAAGGTAGTGGCCAACGTGAAGTTCGCGGTCTGCACCAAGGAAAACTGCGTTCCGGACGAGCGCAACTTGAGCCTCTCGCTGGCAGTCAAGTAGCCCTATGACGAGCCCATCAAGCCCCGAGCTCGATGCGCTGGGCGCTTCGATCAAGGGTCGCTTCCTTGCCGAAAAGCGCGTGCTCTCTTTCGATGAGTATCTCGAAGAGTTCCTCCAGCATCCGCTGCGGCACAGTCGAGACGCCGCGCGCTACGTGCACGATTGTTTCGACTACTTCGGCAGCTACGAGCTGGATGCGCCGACCGGGAAGGTGCGGCGCTTTCGTCTCTTCGACCAAGAGTTCGCGGACGGCGACGCCGAAGGGGCCGGTCGAGCACGACTGCTCGGCCACGAGCACGTGCAGGAAGCGTTCTATCGTGCACTGGCGAACTTCGTCCGTGAGCGCAGGTCCAATCGCTTCCTCTTGCTGCATGGCCCGAACGGCAGCGCCAAGAGCACGTTCGCGACCTGCATCATGCGTGCGCTCGAGCACTACTCGACGACCGAGCAGGGCGCTGTCTACCGCTTCTCGTGGGTGTTCCCGGGCGGCTTCGACGAAAAGTCCATCGGCTTCGGATCCAACTCCAAGCGTAGCTCTGGCACCGAGTCCTACGCGCATCTCGAGCACGACAGGATTTCTGCGAAGCTCGTGAGTGAGCTGCGCGAGCACCCGCTCTTGCTCTTGCCCACGCCGGAGCGTCGTGCGCTCGTATCCAAGGCCTACGGCCCTGCCGCCGAGGCACCTCCCGATTGGATCTGGAACGGATGCCTGGGCCACAAGAACGCGCAGATCTTCGACGCGCTCTTGACCGACTACGCAGGCGACCTGCGCAAGGTGCTCGCCCACGTGCAGGTCGAACGCTACTACGTGTCGCGCCGCTATCGGACGGCGGTCGTGACCATCGGCCCGCAGATGAGCGTCGATGCCTCCGAGCGGCAGATCACCGCCGATCGCTCGCTCTCAGCGCTGCCTGCCGCGCTCACCAGCCTCAACCTCTTCGAGACGCGTGGCGAGCTGGTGGATGGGGCAGGGGGGATCATCGAGTTCAGCGATCTGCTGAAGCGCCCGCTGGAATCCTGGAAGTATCTGCTCTTGGCCGTCGAGACCGGCGAGATCGCGCTGACCATGTCGAACCTGGCTGTGAACTCGGTGTTCATGGGCAGTACCAACGAGGCTCACCTCGAAGCGTTCCGTCAGCACCCGGAATACAACTCGTTTCGTGCGCGATTGCGCTTCACGCGCGTCGGCTACTTGCTCGACTACAAACAAGAAGAGCAGATCTACCTCTCACAGATCGTCCCGCAGATCCGTTCCCACGTTGCGCCGCATGCGATCTTCGTCGCGTCGCTCTGGGCTGTGCTCACGCGCCTTTTGCGCTCGGACACTGCGCACTACGAAGAGACTGCGTTGGGTAAGGTCGCTGCCAGCCTGACGCCGATGGAGAAAGCGCTGCTCTATGCGCAGGGCACGATTCCGCGGCGGCTGAGCAGCGATGAAACCAAAACGTTGCGTGCCGGCGTGCCCATGGTGGCTCGCGAGTTCGACTCGCAGCCAATCTACGAAGGCATCACCGGCGCCTCGCCGCGCGAAGTGAGAACGCTATTGCTGGATGCGGCCCAACATCCGCGCGAGCGCTGCTTGTCTCCGATTGGCGTGCTGGAAGAGCTGCAGGCGCTCTGCGAGAAGGGCGACTACCAGTTCCTGAAGTACAAACCCGACGCTGGCTTCCACGACCCTGCCGCGTTTGCCGCGCAGGTGCGCGATGCCTGGCTCGACCGGATCGACGTGGAGCTACGAGCCAGCACCGGCCTGGTCGAGGAGTCACGCACCGAGGAGCTCTTCGCGCGCTACGTGACGCAGGTCTCGCTCTGGGTGAAGGGCGAGCGCTCGCACAATCCTCTGACCGGCAAATACGAAGAGCCGGACGCCGGGCTGATGCGGCGCATCGAAGAAGTCCTCGCGGTCGAAGACTCGACAGACTTTCGGCGCAATCTGATCAGCGTGGTGGCAGCTTATGCCATCGACCACCCCGGAGAGACACCTCATCCGGCAACCATCTTCCCACGCTACCTCGAGCGAGTGATGGCGTCCTATTACGCCGAGCGGCGTGGCCTGGTCGCAGCAGTGCTGCGCGATGTGCTGACGCTGCTCTCCGATTCACCGGAGCAAGCCGAGGGACTAGAGCCAGAGG
Organism: Sandaracinaceae bacterium; assembly: GCA_017881145.1. Lineage (GTDB taxonomy): Bacteria > Myxococcota_A > Polyangia > Polyangiales > JAFGIB01 > JADGRF01. Next base: position 3,168 of record JADGRG010000714.1, read on the forward strand.
CCCGAAGAATCGCAGAGGCTGCGCTCCAACGCCTGACGTCAGAGGTCGGCTATTGTCGTCTCTGCGCACGTTCGTGTTTGGGTGAGCTGCAGCGCGCCCGCTACTCCGACGTATAGAGCTTC
>JADGRG010000066.1 GCA_017881145.1 Sandaracinaceae bacterium
AACCGGGGGCGCCTCGCTCGTGTCTCGCGCTCCATGCGTTCCTGTTTAGACTGTGCACGCAGCGAAGCGCCGGCTCGTCCCCTTCGCAAGGCAGAAGGACGAGCGGCGCACACGCGGGGCGCAGCAGCGCGACACTTTTGCTGCACGCTGCGCCATTGTGTCTCACCCCCTACTGCGTCCGTACTCGCCGCCAACCTTCTAGTGCGGAACATCACGTTGGCTGGGTTCTTGCAAAACAAGCTGCAGCTCCAATGGCCAGTGCTGCTAAAATCTCGCGTCTCCCCGAAGCCAAGCCGCAGGAGCGGCGGATCCTAGCGTGCATGGATGGTTCGCCATTCTCAAGCCCGTGCTTGCCTCACGCGCTCTCGCTGGCAAAGGTCTTCGGCAGCGCAGTCACGCTGGTGCACGTGATGGAACCTCGACATGAGACCACGCGTCAAGGAACTACCGATGCGTTGTGTTGGGAGATTTCGAGGCAGGAGGCGGGTGTGTATCTCGAGGGCTTGCAGAAGGAGGCCACACTGACTTTAGGACGCCCCGTCGATGTCAGACTCGAGCAGGGACACCCTGCAGAGCGCATCGTGGCGCTGGCGCGTGAAATCGGCGCTGATCTCATCGTGCTCGGCAGCCACGGTAAAGGCGGCGTGACCCCATGGAATCTCGGCAGCACCGTGCAGCAAGTGCTGGCGGTGGCCCGCGGCTCGGTGTTCATTGTTCACTCTTCGTCGGTGGCCGAGGCAGTGGTCACGCCGAAGCGGATTCTCGTACCGCTCGATGGCTCGCTCCGCACCGAAAGCGTGCTGCCGGCTGTCGCGCGTATGGCCAGTGCCTTCGACGCGGAGCTGCTGCTGGTCCACGTGGTGCACGAGCTCCCGCCCACCGAGGTGTCGCGCTCACCCGAAGCGGTAGAGCTTGCCCGCAATCTCGCCCTGCATCTGGAGGCCAGTGCGGAGCGCTACCTCGAAGGGCTGCGTGCTCGACTCACGCGGCAGGCACCGGACCTGCGCACGCTCGTGGTGAGGCACGCGAACGAGCGGCAGTGCTTACTAGAGATCGCAGCACATGAACGGGCCGACTTGATCGTGCTCTCCGCGCACGGCTCCGCGTGCGACCCAGGGCGCCCCTTCGGCAGCGTCGCGGCGCATTTGCTCACCCATTCGGGCGTGCCGGTGTTGGTCTTACAAGACCTGCGTGACAACGAGCTGCACCGCGTGCACGACGCCGATGAAGGCGTCGCGCCGCCGCTGCGCTCGAGTCATCCGCCGGAGGCCGTGTGAGTGGGGCGAAAGAGCGCGCGCCTCGCGACCACGCCGAAAAGACCATCGCCCTCGGAACGGACGCTCGTGCACTGGCAGAGACCCAGCGCGAGCTAGCCCGCGCCGCGCTGGAGCTAAAGAGCTTCCTCGAGGCTTCACCGCTCGCGCGCGCCCTAGAGCACGCCCGCAAACACCTCGCGTCGCACTCGACAGGCGACGCGACCTTGCCGAAAGCCGCCGAGTGGTTTCTCGACAACTACTACTTGATTCGGCGCGTGGCACGTCAGGTCGAGGAGGACCTGCCTCCCGGGTTTGCACGCCGTCTGCCGCTGCTAGCGTCGGGAGTCGCGAAAGGACGGCCGCGCATCGACGCCGTGGCTCGCGCGCTCATCACGAGCTCGAAGCTCGAGCTGGATCTCGACGGCTTGCACACGTTCGTCGAAGCGTACCAGGAAGCGTCACCACTCACGATCGCAGAGTTGTGGGCGCTACCGACGATGTTGCGTACCACCGTGCTGCAGCATCTGCTCCACTTTCTCGCGGAATTGCACGTTCCGACTCGCGAACGCGGTGTGCTAGCCGCGTTGCGCCTGCATGCGCCCGCGACACCCTCGGGACCCCTCGAAGCGTTGGGACTCGATCCCGGGGTGGGTGTCGAACGCTCGATTCGCGCGCTGCGCTTGCTCGAAGCGATCGACTGGAAGAGCTTCTTCGAAAAGACCAACCGCGTAGAAGCGATCTTACGCGGCGATCCGACGCACGTGTATGCGCGCATGGATTTCGAGACTTGTGATTCCTACCGTAAGGTGGTCGAAGCATTGGCCTGGGCGACCGGCCGCAACGAAGACGAGGTCGCCGGCCTGGTGGTGCAGCTTGCCCGCGAAGACGTCGGTGACGAGCGACGCGGACACGTTGGCCATTACCTCATAGGCGATGGGCGCCGCGCTCTCGAAGGGCAGCTTGGCTATCGTCCGAGTGGGCTCGACCGGGTGCGCCGACTTCTGATGCAGCGCCCGACACTCTCTTATCTGATACCGATCGCGGTGCTCACGGTCGTTCCCCTTTCGTTCCTTGGCGAATACCTGGTGCGCCTACGAGGCTTGAGTCCACTCGCGGTCGCCATCGCCATGCTGCTGGCTGCGGTTCCTGTCTCGGTGGTAGCCGTGTCCATGCTGCACGCGGTGCTTGCGCACCTATTGCCGCCGCGCACCCAGCCCAAGCTCGACTTCCGCAAGGGCATTCCGATCGAGAGCCGCACGCTGGTCGCAATTCCGACCCTGCTCGGACGGACGCAGGATGTGGAGCGGATGCTTCGGCAACTCGAGCTGCACTATCTCTCCAACCCCGATCCGATGCTCTGCTTCGCCTTGCTGACCGACGAGCCAGACGCGGCGCAGCTACCGACCAGCAGGACATTGGTCGAACACGCAGCCCGGGGCATCACGA
>JADGRG010000715.1 GCA_017881145.1 Sandaracinaceae bacterium
CCAAGTGTGCTGACCACCGAGGCCGCTTCGCGCTTGGAGCTGATGGCCGACACCTATCTCTCGGTCGCTACACCCACTCAGCTGGCGTTGCCACGCCTGCTCGAAGTGATGGGGCCGACCACACGCGCAATAAAAGCTCGCCTGCACGAGAACCTCGCCATGCTACGCACGCTGCTCGCGCACCACTCGACCTCGGGGGCATCGCTCTTGGACGTGGAGGGCGGCTTCTACGCGACGCTGCGCCTGCCGCGCACGCAGAGCGAGGAGCATTGGGTGCTCGACTTCCTCGAAAAGGATTCCGTGCACGTGCAACCGGGCTACTTCTTCGACTTCGCGGATGAAGCCTATGTGGTGCTCAGCCTGCTCACGCCGCAAGCACGCTTCGCAGCGGGAGCCCGACGCATCCTCGCGCGAGTGCAAGCTAGCTTGTGAGGGTTGCCGGACCGAGGGCGAGCCACCGCTAAGCCCGACCGGGTGACCGACGCACCGCCGAACCCAGGGTTGCGCACCCCACCCTTGCGCCTTTGCGCTGGCTGCTGCATATCCAGCGGCTCGCTGACACGAGCCCCGTTCAGGCTCCGGTGGAAGAGAAAGCAGCCATGACCCGACCCGCCTCATTCGTTGTGCTCGCCATCCTGACGGCCTTGCCGGGTCTCGGCTGCCAGAAGGCCGCGGAACCGCCCGCCGCCGCCACCAAGCCTGCCGAAAAGGCGCTACCTCCGGTGGCAGTCGAGGTCGGTAAGGTGGAGCTCCGCGACATGCCGAAGCTGGCCACGCTGCTTGGGAACGTCGCCGCCGACCGGCAGTCCGAGGTGGCCGCCAATGTGTCAGGACGCGTGTTGCTGGCGCCGATCGAGCGCGGCCAAAGAGTGAAGGCCGGCGAGACGCTGATCATGGTGGATTCGAAAGCCGCCAGCCTCTCGGCTTCCGCAGCTGCGGCGCAATCGGAGCTGGCGGACACCCAGTCGACTCAAGCGCGAGAGGACTGCGCGCGCGTCGAGCGCCTGTTTGCGCAAGGCGCGGTTGGCCAGGCGGAGTACGACCGTCAACACACGCAATGCAAAGCGCAGGACCTGCAGGCCAGCGCCGCGCGTGCTCAGGCCGGGCTTTCTTCGAAGCTCGCTGCTGACGCGATCGTGCGTGCACCCTTTTCCGGCGTGATTGGCGAGCGCTACGTCAACGCGGGCGAATACGTGCAGGCGAGCACGCGCGTAGCTTCGATGTACAGCCTCGACCCGGTGCGCATCACGGTCAGCGTGCCCGAGCGCGCGGTCAGCTTGGTGCGCGCGGGCCTGGGAGTGAACGTGCAGGTGTCGGCGTGGCCGGACCGCATCTTCCCTGCCACCGTGGAGTACGTCAGCCCCGCGCTGCGCACGCTGCAACGCGACCTCTTGGTGGAAGCCAAGGCGCCGAACCCCGACGGCGCGCTCCGACCCGGCATGTTTGCAACCGTGCAGGTTTCCATGGGCGAAGAGAAGGTGGCCACGGTTCCGGCCGACTCAGTGCTGGCCGAAGGTGATGTGCGACGCATCTTTCTGGCGCGCGAAGGTCACGCCTTCGAGATGGTGGTCCGCACTGGCGTGACGCGCGACCAGCGCGTGGCTGTCTACGAAGAGCTGGCGCCCGATACGCTGGTGGTCCGACGTGCGCCGGCGAGCCTGCGCGACGGGATGGCCGTCACGACCAGTGAGTCACCGCACGCCCGCGCGACCCAGACCGGCCTCGTTCAACACTAGGAGCGCCTCATGCAGTGGCTTGCTGAAACCTGTGTGAAACGGCCGGTCTTCGCGACCGTGCTCAGCCTGGTGATCTTGGTCGTCGGCAGCGTCTTCTATCGCCAGCTCGGCGTCGATCAGTTCCCCAAGATCGACCTGCCCGTGGTGCTGATCGTGACGCGCTTGCCCGGTGCTTCGCCGGAGGACATCGAGACCGACGTCACCGATAAGATCGAGGGCGCAGTCAATACCATCAGCTCCATCGAAGAGCTGCGCTCCAATTCTTCCGAAGGTGTTTCGCAGGTGATCGTCCAGTTCAAGCTGGAGAAGCCGGTGGACGTCGCCGCGCAGGAAGTTCAGGAGAAGGTCAACGGGGTGCTCGCCAACCTGCCCCCGGACATCGAGCCACCGAGCGTGGTGCGCCTCGACCCGGACTCGATGCCGGTGCTCTTCATCGCCCTCAATGCCAAGGGCAAAGACGTAAAGACCATCACCGATTTCGCCGACCGGGTGGTGCGGCGACGCATCGAGAGTGTCAGTGGCGTCGGTCAAGTCGGGATTCTCGGCGGGCGCAAACGCCAAGTGAACGTGTGGGTGGACCCGAACAAGATGTGCGGGCTCGGCCTCACCGGCGCCGAGGTCGCGCGCGCGATCAACGCACAGAACCTTACGATGCCCGGCGGCCGCGTCGACACCAGCCGCGACTACCTGACGCTGCGCCTGCACGGTCGCGTGCAGGACGTCGACGAGCTGCGCAAGATCGTCGTCAAACACGACAACGGCCGGCTGATCCGGCTCGACGAGGTCGCCAGAGTCGAAGACGGCGTCGAAGAGCTGGAAACCTCGGCGCTCTGGAACGGCGAGCGCACCGTGCTGCTGACCGTGCGCAAACAGTCAGGCTCCAACACCGTGGCGGTGGTCGACGCGGTCAACGACCGCCTGAACGATGTGCGCGCAGATCTGCCGGCCGGCTACACGCTGGAGGTGCAGCGAGACGGCTCGGCGGTGATCCGCACCGGCACCAAAGCCGTCACGGAGCACTTGATCTTGGGCGCGGTGTTCGCAGCGCTGGTCGTGCTGCTCTTCCTGGGCAACTGGCGCAGCACCATCATCGCCGCGGTGGCGATTCCCACCTCCATCATAGGCACCTTCGCGTTGATGAAGCTGCAGGGCTACACGCTCAACACCATCACCCTGCTCGCGCTGGCGCTGGCTGGCGGCATCGTGATCGACGACGCCATCGTGGTGCTCGAGAACATCTTCAAGCACGTCGAAGAAAAGGGCTCGCACCCCAGAGTTGCCGCGGTCGAAGCCACCAAAGAGATCGCGCTGCCAGTGCTCGCCACCACGCTCTCGCTGATTGCGGTGTTCTTGCCGATCGCGTTCGTGGCTGGCATCCCAGGACGCTTCCTCGCCAGCTTCGGCATCACCATGGCGTTTTCGATCGTGGTGTCGCTCTTCGTCAGCTTCACGCTCACCCCGATGCTCGCATCGCAGTGGCTCAAGCCGAGGCCAACCGGCAACCATCGCAAGAGCTTCATGGAGCGCGTGGTAGATCATGGCTATAGGCCGGTAGAACGCGGCTACGTCACGCTCCTCGCTTTCTGCATGCGGCACCGCTGGGTGGTGGTGCTGGCGTGCATCGCGACTGTGGTGTCGACCGTTCCGCTGGCGAAAGCAGCCAAGAAGGGCTTCTTGCCCGTCGACGACCGCGCGCAGTTCGAGGTGCTGGTCCGCTTGCCGGAAGGTCGCAGCCTTGCGGCGACCGAAGTCGTCGGTGAGCGCGTCGCGCGACAGATCAGGCAGATGCCGGAGGTGACGGCAACACTCTTGACCATCGGTGACGATGAGCAGCGCACACCGAACCTGGCGCGAATCTACGTGAAGCTCTTGCCGCCAGATCAACGCGTGATCACTCAGAACGACCTGAAGGCGAAGATCCGCTCTGAGCTCCTGGCCAAGCTGCCGCCGGAGCTGCGCACTTCCGTCACGGACGTCAACGAGTTCGGCGGCGGGCAATCCACCGCGCGCATTCAATACATCTTGGGCGGCCCCGATCTGAAAGTGCTCACGTCAGCCAACGAGAAGATCTTGGCTGCGATGAAGAAGATCCCCAGCCTGGTCGATGCCGACTCCTCGCTGATCGTCGGCAAGCCCGAGCTCGGCCTCTACGTGGATCGCGACCGCGCCGCCGTGCTTGGCGTGCAGGTGGCCGACATCGCGCAGACGTTGCAGCTCTTGGTCGGCGGACAGAAGGTGTCGTCCTACGCCGAAGCCGGTGAGCAATACGACGTGCGCCTGCGTGCCCAGTCCGAGTTCCGGACCACCGAAGAGGCGCTGCGCCTCTTGACCGTCCCGTCGCGCACCATCGGCATGGTCTCGCTCGCCAACGTCGTAAAGCTGCAAAGCGGGTCAGGCCCAGCAATGATCAGCCGCTTCCAGCGTGAGCGCCAGGTGACCTTCCTCGGCAACGCGGCCCCTGGCGCGAGCGAAGCCGGCGCGGGCGAAGCGATCATCCAGGTGATCAAAGATCAGCACCTGCCACCTGCCTATCGGTTGCGGCCAACTGGACAGACCAAGCTGATGGCTGAGACCGGAGCGAGCTTCGTGTTCGGGCTGCTCGGCTCGATGGTCTTCATGTATCTGATTCTGGCGGCCCAGTTCGAATCGTGGCTGCACCCAGTGACGATTCTCTTGACGCTGCCACTGACGCTGCCCTTTGCGATCCTCTCGGTGATTCTCTTCGACCAGTCGCTCGACATTTACTCCTTCCTCGGCATCTTCGTGTTGTTCGGCGTGGTCAAGAAGAACGCGATCCTGCAGATCGCGCGCGCCAATCAGCTGCGTGAGGAGGGCATGCCGCGACTTGCCGCGATCCTGCAAGCCAACCGCGATCGTCTGCGGCCGATCCTGATGACCACCTTCGCATTCGTGGCCGGCATGATCCCACTGGTCACCTCGAAAGGCATCGGCGCAGGCTTCAACCGCGCCACCGCTGGCGTGGTCGTGGGCGGTCAGACGATGTCGCTCTTGCTGACGCTGCTGGCCGTGCCGGTCGCTTACTCGTTCTTCGACGACCTGCGCAACCTGAGTGCTCGCCTCTACCGCAAGCTTCGAGGCACCGAAGTCCGAGGCGAGACGGCCCTCTCCGACGACGAGGACCAACCCACATCCAGCGCGATGACGGGCTGAGCTGCGGGGCCGCTCACTTGGCGGGCGGCATGATCGAGAGCGTGCCGTACTTCTTGGCCAGGTATTCGATCAGGTCGATCTTGGTGATCACGCCGACGATCTGCTCGCCATCGAGCACCATCGCCATGCGCGCATTGACGAGCAGGCCCTGCACCAGCTCGATGCGCGCATCCCGGGAAACTGTCGCGTAGTCGCTGGTCGCAAGCGCGCCGATGGTGCTGGAGAGCGAATACTCGCCGGTCGCGAGGTAACGAAGGAGCGCAACCTCGGTGACCAGCCCGACCAACTTGCCGTCATCGACCACCGGCATCTGCGAGATCCCGTTGTCCTTCATGGACTGAATCACATCACGCACGCGATCGATGGCGCGCGCGGTGATCACGTTGCGCGGACGCTGACCCAGCAGATCCGCGACCACACCCAGCGTGGGTGAATCGGCCAGAAAGCCGTTCTCACGCAACCACTCGTCGTTGAAGACCTTGGACAAGTACTTGGCCGCGCCGTCCGGCAAGAGCACCACGATGTTCTCCGCCTTGCCGCTGGCGCGCGCATATTTGATGGCGCCTGCCACTGCGGCACCGGAAGATCCGCCCGCATAGAGCCCTTCCAAACGAACCAGATCGCGCGCAGTGAGAAAGCACTCCTTGTCGTCCACGCGCACCACGTCGTCGAGTAACTTCGGATCGAAGGTCGATGGCAAGAAGTCTTCGCCGATGCCCTCGACCTTGTAAGGGAAGGCTTTGGTGAGCCGCGCGCTCTTGACGTAGTCGTAGTAGAGCGAGCCCACCGGATCGACGCCCACCAGCTTCACGCTCGGTTTCTTCTCCCTGAGGAAACGGCCCACGCCCGCCATCGTGCCGCCGGTCCCCATGCCGGCGACGAAAACATCGATCTCGCCGCCGCAGTCTTCCCAGATCTCGGGACCGGTCGAGCGGTAGTGGCCCGCCGGATTATCTTGGTTGTGGTACTGGTTCGCGTAGAACGCGTTGGGCGTTTCTTCAGCCAGCCGCTTGGCGACGGAATAGAACGAGCGCGGATCGTCCGGCTCGACCGCGGCCGGGCACACCACCACGCGTGCACCCCACGCGCGCAGCGACGCGATCTTCTCCTCGGACATCTTGTCCGGCATCACGAACACGGACTGGTAGCCGCGGACCGCGCCGATCATCGCAAGGCCGGCGCCGGTGTTGCCGCTGGTGGCCTCGATGATGGTGCCTCCGGCCTTGAGCTCGCCGCGCGCCTCGGCTTGCTTCACCAGATGCAACGTCATGCGGTCCTTCATGGAGCCGCCCGGATTCAAGTACTCGCATTTGACGTAGATGCTGGCAGCTACGTCTTGCCCCAGCCGGTTCAGCTTGACCAAAGGAGTGTGCCCGATGGCTTCGAGAATGTTCGCGCGCGCACCAGGCAGCATGTCGGACTCCTTTGCGAATACGGAGCCTCGATTATGCGTGCGCGCAGCTACGCGGGGCAAGCTTGCGGCATCAGGCTCGCGGCAGTCGCGAGGACTTGTAGCGGTGCAGGGCTGGCGAGTCGGGCTTGGCTCCGAGGATCGCGGCACGCGAGAACACCGCAAGGCCCAGGCCGTCGTTCTCGCCGCGCGCGAGCCGTTGCGCACCTGCGTAGGCGATCATGGCAGCGTTGTCGGTGCACGACTCGATCGGCGGCACGTAAACCTCGACCCCGCACGCACGGCCGGCGGTTTCCGCGTGCTGGCGCAGGCCGCGGTTGGCGGCAACCCCACCGGTCAATACCAAGCGCGGCACCGCACGCTGCTCACACGCTTGCAGCGACTTCTTCACCAGCACCTCGACGACGTTCTTCTGAAACGAAGCACAGATGTCGGCGATGCGTTGCGGATCGGCCTGCAGATCGAGCTCGCGCACACGCATCGCGACGGCGGTCTTCAGACCAGAGAATGAGAACTCGAGCTGCTGGCGTCCGGCCATCGGCCGCGGCAAAGGAAAGCGTCTGGCGTCGCCTTCTGCGGCGAGCCGATCGACGCGCGGTCCGCCCGGATAGCCGAGACCCAAGAGCTTTGCGACCTTGTCGAAGGCTTCGCCCGCAGCGTCGTCGCGAGTCTGGCCAAGTTGCTCGATGTCGAACGCCGATCGAACCTCGTAGAGCGCCGTGTGTCCGCCACTGACCAAGAGCGCGATGAACGGGTAGGCCGGCACCTTCGCGGGTTGTCCCTGCCGCTTCAGATACACGGCCAAGAGGTGCCCCACCAGATGGCTCACACCCACGATGGGCAGGCCGCGCGCCATTGCCAACGCCTTGCCCGCCTGTGCGCCGACCAGCAACGCGCCAACCAAACCCGGACCTTGAGTCACTGCCACGCCACCGAGCTCTGCCATGTCGATCCCGGAGCTCGCCAGCGCCTGCTCGACCACCGGCACGAGGTTCTCCAGGTGCGCACGCGCTGCCATCTCGGGCACCACACCGCCGTAGGGCGCATGCAAAGCAATCTGCGTCGCCACGACGTCGGAGAGCACCGTGCCGTCATCGGTCACGATGGCTGCGGCGGTCTCGTCGCACGAAGATTCGATGCCGAGCACGATCACGGTTTGTGCCGTTCCAACACGAAGAGCCCGAAGAGCGCGGGCGCGATCTCCGTCGGGGCGCCGCTCGCGAGCACGCTCGGAGCCATGGCTCGAACTTCGACGCGACCGCTGTCCATGAGCGAAAGAAAGATCATCGCGTAGCGCGAGATGGCACCCGTAGGCGTTGCCTGGTCGAAGCGCAGTCCGAAGATGTAGTTGCGGATCCTCCCGCCACCGGGAAACGTGTATTGGCTGAGTGCGTCGTGCGCCAGGCTCTCGATCGGCAAAAGACGAGCGTGCGTGATCGGACCAGGCGTGCGCAGCTCCACCGCGCAATGCGCCTTGCCCGCAGGACAGAGATACGTGTCGATGGTCCCGGGGCCGTCGGAGGAGGGAGCCGGGCCACCATCGCTCGGCACCGTCAGGGTTGCCACGCTCGGGTCGAAGGTGAGCTCGAGCTGCGTGCGCGAAGGGAAGCCTTGGCGAATGAAGGACGACTGAGCGACATCGCTATCGCTGCCGACCACTTCACCGCGAAACACACTGTTGGTGTCGGTCTTGAATGCGGCGAGATCGTCGCAAGCCGTGAGTGAGCAGAGCGCGAGCGTGCACAGAAATGATATCGAACCACGCGACATGGGAGAACCCTCAGGCAGACGAGCCACGCGCCGAGAGCGTATCGTGACTCGCCTCATCGTTGAGTAGACGCGCTGCAGAGTGCTCGAGGCTCTGCGCGAGCTCGAAAGCACCAGCCAGCGAGGCTAGACGCACGGCCTTGTGGTAGTGCGTGAGAGCCAGCTCGCGATGTGCACGCAGACCCGCCAACCGAGCACGTGCCGCGGCGACCCGCGCCAGCAAGTAGGTGACCTTGGCATCTTCGGCGCATACCTCCGCACGCTTCAAGGCGGCGTCCGCAGCGACCACATCGCCGTCCTCGACCAACGCCTCTGCCAGCTCCAGCATCGCTCCTGCGCGCCGCTGACTCTCTGTGCCTGGATCCGAATAGAGGTCCGTGACTGCCTTGAGCGCCGAGATCGCTCCCTTCAGGTTGCGCTCCTTGCGGCGCAGCTCTGCGAGCGCTAGCTGGACCTCACCCTGGGCGAGTCGAGATTCATCGCGGTAGGCAAGCTCCAGCGCCTGACCGAGCAAGCGATAGGCTTCGCGCGGACGGTTGCGCTCGGCTACCACCCGCGCCAACGCGATCAGTACCTGAGCGCGCGGTAGCCCAGAGGGTCGCGAGTATTCGTGCGCCTCGCGCAGCATGCCTTCGGCGCCCGTGATGTCGCCGCGCTTGGCAAGCACGGTCCCCAAGCGCCGGCTCAGACCTGCCATGGCGTCGTCGATGGAAGTGTCGCCAGACTCCAAGAGCTCGCGGCGCGCCAGCTCGATGCCTCGCTGGTAAGCGAGGACGGCCGTGTCGAGATCACCGCGCGCGGCGGATACATCACCCAGGCGTTCAAGCAGCACCAGCGCGCTGAGCGTCTCACCGGCGCCATAAGCGTGATGCGCACGGACCTCCAGCGGCGCATGCGTCTCGGCCGCCAGCTCCAGCGCGCGCAGGTGCAGCGCTTTGCGTGCTTCTGCCGGCGTGGAGGCTTCGACCAGGTCGCGCACGAAGGGATGCACGATCTCGAGGCCCTCTTCAGTCTCCACCACGAAGCCGCGAGCCAAGAGCAGCGGCAGCCCTGTCATGTCTTCGCTGTCAGCGATGCGCTCGACACTCTTTCGTGCCGCGCTGCGCCCGAGCACTGCGATGGTTTGCAGAAGGCGCCGCGCATTCATGTTCAAGCGCTGGATACGCTGCGCGACCGCGTCCGCGAGCCGGGCAGGCAGGCTGTGGTTTGCGCCATCGACCGTGAGCCCGAGGCTCTGCAGCTGCTCCAGATAGAGTGGGACGAGCAATCGGTCGTCAGGATGTGGCGCGCCATCGGTGGTAAGCGCTTGCCCAGCATTGAATGCTTTGGCCTCCTGCATCGAGAAGCCACGCAGCGTGATCAGGGTCGAGCTCTCGGGCAGGGGTACCGGTCGAGCTTTGCCGCTCGCCACCACCAAGAAGACGGACGAGGCCCCAATGAAGCGCGGCAGCTCGGCCAACACGCGCGGCGAAAGCCCATCGCAGCGGTGCAGATCGTCGACCACGATCACGATCCGCTTGCCTGCAGCTCGCTCCTGCGCGCTACGGATCGCGAACCCGAGCGCGCTCGCCACGGCGCCGACCTTGGACTCCATGCTCGCGCCCACCACACCGACCGGTGAGAGCATCTCGCGCAGTCCCGCCGCCACCAGCGGCTGCGCCTCGGTCTCCTGTTCCGCGATCGCCACGATGCCTTTGTCGTCCGCCGCCAGGAGCAACTGGCAGAGCGTGCGCACCGGATGGTAGCAAACCGGCGAGCCACTCTCGTGAGGCCCGGCGCCCACCACGATGTCACCTGCTTGATCGGCGTGCTCGGCGATCTCAGCCAAGAGGCGTGTGCGACCCACTCCGGCCTCGCCCACCACGTTGGCGCAAACCAGCTTGCCAATCGCGCTGGTGCGCAGCGCATCAGCGAGCTGCAACTCGGCCTGCCGGCCCACCAGCACCGGGTGCTGGTTGCGCGCGATGGTCACCCGCGGAGGCAGCGACATGCGCGCGCTGGGCGTCGGAGCAAGCTGCAGCGACGCCCCGCACTCCGCGCAGAAACGCTTGTTCATGGGCGAGCGGTGCCCACACGCCAGACACACGACCTCCATGCTGCGCGGCGAAAGCTGCAGCGAGAGCTGGCGCAGCGCGGTGGCCATTTCGTCAGCGCGCTGATAGCGCTCCGGCGGATGCTTGGCGAGCGCACGCATCACGACCGCCACCAGACCGGCCGGGATCTCGCGCTCCGGCACGAGCTCGCGAGGATCGGGAACCGGTTCCTGGATGTGCTTGAGCACGACGTTGGTCGGGGTGTCTGCGATGAAGGGCAAGCGCTCGGTCAAGAGCTCGAAGAGCATCACGCCGACGGAGTAGATGTCGCCGCGTGCATCCACTTCTTCGCCGCGCCCTTGTTCGGGAGACATGTAGTCGGGCGTTCCGCACACGAGGCCAGGCAGCGTGATGGAGCTCATGCCCTGCAGCTGACCGCTGAGCAGCTTGGCCAGACCGAAGTCGACGACCTTCACCAGATCACCGCCGGCCTTCAAGCGTTCGATGATCACGTTCTCTGGTTTCAGATCGCGATGCACCACACCGAGCACGTGCGCTTCGCCGAGCGCATCGAGCACGGCACTTACGATGTCGCAGACGCGCCCGAGCGGCAGCGGACCATCCTCACGCGCCAGTCGAGCCAGGTCCTTACCCTGCAGGTACTCCATGACGAGATAGAGAATCCCGTCGTCGGTGCGCCCGAAATCGATGATGCTGACGCTGTTGGGGTGGTTGAGGCGGCTGGCGGCACGTGCCTCGGTGTAGAAACGCGCGACGGATTGCTCGTCGGAGAGCAGATGCGGGTGGATGACCTTGATCGCAACCGTGCGGCCCAGCATCCTTTGCTCGGCTCGATAGACGCGTCCCATGCCGCCCACACCGACGAGCTCGAGCATCACGTACGAACCGCCGATGGTGCGACCGACCAGCGGATCCTTGGCGAGGTCGCTCTCGGGACCGGTCGCGGCCCCGCACGACGGACAGAATCGGTCCACCTCAGCGTGGTGGACGCCGCACTGATGACACAGCATCACAGGCGCCAAGATAGCCCAATGCCGCGGTCGAACACACTGCCGACCGACACTGGCCAGACCGATCCAGCCGCGTTTCCTGGAAAAGGCCGGGGCGCGCTGCTGGCAGGTCTCGGCGCCAGCGCGTGGTCCAGCAGCCTCGGCTGGCCGCTCCTCACGCTCGGCCGCACCACCCGACCGTGGTCCTTCAGCCTCGCAGCCCTGTTGCCCCTGCTGGCAGGCCTCGCCGTGGACCGCTCGGCAAGAACCGCCACCGGCCAGTCTACCGCGCGCTGGCTCCTGCTCGCGGCCTACCCGGCAGCGCTCGCTTTTGCGCTGAGCAGCTTCGCGCCAGGGCAGGCCGAGCGCGCGCACACCGCGCTCAGCATCGCCCTTGCGGCACTGACGCTCGCCGCCTACGCGGCCGTTGCTGCGCTCGCCACGCGCGAGCCAGCGCAAACGCTACCCGCGGTGCGTGAGCCGCTCCCGAAAACCCCGGCCCCACAACCACAACCTGGGCACACCCTGCGGATCATCAGCAGCGTCGTGATGATCGCCGGAGCGTTCTGCCTGGCTGTGGTCGCGCCGATGTTTCCGGAGGTCGCCAGCGTGGAAGCCGCTTGGGGGGACACGGCCGCAGCTGGCTCCGTGCTGGCTGCGCTGCTGGCGGGGGGGCTCGCGGTGTCCGTGGTCGCGCTCTTCCTCGGCTCCGTGCTGCGCGCCGATGCGGCCGAACTTTCCCCCACCGGAGCGGAGCTGCGCGCACGAGTCTTGCTCATGCTCTTCGTCGCACTCCTGGCTGGCGTCGTCTACTACACGATCACGCCGTAGTGCTCGGAACGCGTCACTTCTGGTCTTGAGGCCGCAGCATGCGACGGCCTGCTTGCGCGTACCAAAGCGAAGCGGCCCGAACGCAGCATCGATTGACCTAGCGTGCCTCAGCCACCCGAGCCTGCGCAAGCTGGCCCGCCTTGCGGCAGGACCATGAGTGACGCCGGCATGCTCTGCGCATGCTGGGTGATGACACGCGCCGCTTCGTGGATAGCGGTGGTGTGCTTGGGCAGCACCTGCGCCAGAAGCTGCTGCATGATCTCGCGTGCGTCGTCGGCGAGCGCGCCGAGCGCTCCGGACTCGAAGCCTCCCTGCAAGCGCAGCACGCGTTGCGAGTTGCGACTTCTTCCCTCGCCCGGTGTGCGGTGCTCGGTGCGCAAGAGCCCCGGCTGCTGGAACACACCAGCCGCGCGAGCGCCCAGCGACACCAAATGCAGGAAGGGCGAAGCGGTTTCTAACGCGCGTTCCTTGAGCGTGAGCTCGCCGGTGTGGCGGATGATGTCGCGACGCAACTCGATGGCTTTCTGTCGCGCCAGCTCGCTTGGAGCGAACACCGTGGCGGCCGAGATCGCCGCAAGCACACCGCGGACGTCGACGGCGTGGCGCTCTGCACGCTTGCGCAAGAGGGGGTTTTCGTCGTTGCGCAGGTTCAGGTAGCCGGTCAGCCAGACGCGTCCCAGACGCAGCACGCTCGGGCCCAGTCGCTCGAAGTCCTTGCGGTAGATCTCGCGCTGGATCTCCTCGACACGTTCAGGCCGCTCGATGTTGGGATGCTTGAAGTGCATCGAGAAGCCGTCCCAACGCCGCAGGTCGGGCTTGTCCTCGAACTTCGCTAGGTAGCGCTTCTCCTTGATAACCTGCTCGTGGAAGGGCGTGCCTGGAAACGCGAAGTAGATGAGGCACTGCGTCAGGGTGGGCTCGAGCGCCATCAGAGCCTCGAACTCCGACCAGATGGTGGCTTCGTCCTGGTAGGGGAAGCCGATGATCATCGAGGTGAGTTGCGAGACACCGACCGACTTGAGGTCACGATAGAGCTCGGCGATCGGGCGGCCCTTTTGCTTCGTATAGCCGGACTCGCGACCTTCGAAAGCGTTCCAGATCACGTCGAAGCCCATCTCGGAGATTTCGCGCGCGGTGAACTGAGAGAGCCCGCGCACGCTGCCAAAGCCCATCAGCGAGAGCGGCTCGCCAGCCTGCCGCACGCAGTCCAAGAACTCGTCGGCGCGCTTCTTATGCAGGAAGAAATCCTCGTCGATCATGATGAAGCCGTTCATCGCGATCCCGTCGGCCTGGGCCTGGGCGCGTGTCTTGACGAACGCTTCATAGATATCGCGGCCGCTGTTGGCATAGGGAACGTACTTCTGCTTGAAGAAGTGCGAGGTGCAGCAGAAGTCGCATCCGTTGGTGCAGCCAAGGCCTGCGGTCACATGACCTACCACCGCACGGCGCTGATAGGAGAGGACCTGCGTCGCGGGGATGGGCGCATGCGGATGCTTGAAGGGAGCATCGAGGGGCTCGCCGAGGAGCTTGCGCATGAAGCCGATGCCTTCTTCGCGACAGATGTAGTCGCCGTAAGGCTTGAGCACGTCGTCCGGCAGCACCGTCCCGTAGCCGCCCAGAATCACTTTGGCGTTGGGCGCATACTTACGGATCAGCGGCACCATCTCGCGCACCTTGTGGAAGGTCGCGACCACGAAATTGATCCCGATGTGCGTGTAGCTCTGGGTCTTGAGCTCTTTGATGAGCTCCCGCTGCGACGGGTAGTGCATCGTGACTGCCTCGGCCTCTATGTTCTCGGCCAGGTAGTCGATGGCCCAAACCCGGATCACCTGGCGCAGGCTGAAGGGTCCTTGGGCGCGGGTGACTTGAGCGTGGAAGAGCTCTGCGCCGACCGAATCGCCCTCGCCGGGGCCACCGAAGGGCCGGCAAACACTGGTGAAAAGCACGCGCGGCTTGGGTTCCGAAATCTGGGTCGCCATAGGGGCGTAGGCGTACCAGAGGCCCCGGGACGACGATTGACACAGCTCAACCCGGGCCCTTTCACCCGGCATTCCGGTCTTGAATTACAGCCATCGAGCGAGAAGACTGGTGGGTTATTGCGCGCGCTCAACGCAGCGCGCCATACACACCCAGCGCACACGATCGTGTGCTCGGACTGGCAGTCGGCACAGCATCACGCGCGCGCTCAAA
>JADGRG010000716.1 GCA_017881145.1 Sandaracinaceae bacterium
GGGTGTCTGAGCGGGTGTCTGAGCGGGTGTCTGAATTGGCTGGGCCGCTGACGTCCCGACGACGAACATCAGCATTGCCACAGACATCGGCGCGGCCATCAGTCTGCGCATTGCGAGTATCCCCTCAAGAGCTGTAAAAAATGGCTCATAGCGGCTTACGTCCTCGAAAAAATCCTCGAAATACGAGAGTATTCCTGCGGTTTCTTCTGCGGGCGCGCTCGCTCTGCGCCGATCTTTCGACAGCTCTTCATTCAACGGGCGAACGGGGCCGCAGGCGCCCATACCAAAGAGTGCGCGAGTTTATAACAAGGCCCCCCAGAGCGGTCAACGATTACCGCGGACCCGGGTTCGGCGTAACTCTGTGAAATGGCGCGCGATTGGCGATCTGCGCTGTGTGCCCGCTTGCGCAGGCGGCATCCGATGCGCGAAGTTGCGAGGGCATTGCCAGCCGGGTGCGGACGAACAAGGTGAGTGCGCCCAGGCTCTGGTTCCGCAGCGAACATGGACTTTCGGCACTTGAACCAAAGGCTCGGATGGCTGCGGCGCGTTGCGCTTTCGCGCCAGGTTGCCATGGCCATTGTCATGGTGCTGATCGCAGCGGTCGGCTGGCTCTTCGTTCCACAAGCGCCGCAGCGGCCGGAAGCCACTGGCGGGACGGTTGTCGATCCCAGCCACGAGGCAGAGGCCGCACATCTCGCTGCGCTCCAACCTGCCACGCCGCTCGATCTGGCCGTGGATGTCCGCACCGGGCGGATCCGGGCGAAGGGCGACAAGGACGACGCCCCGCACACGCCGGGTGAGCAGCCCCCGATGTCGGCCGATTCGCTGCCGCCGGGATCACCAGCGTCGAACCAAGGGGATCCCCCCACCCCGTCGAGCGCAACACCCGCGACGCGCGACGCGGGCGTGGCAGCGATCCCACGTGCAGGCCACGATGCCGGGCCCGGGCCAAAGCAGCCCCCGGAACCACCGGGGCCGCAGATCGGTCGTGGTATATCCACTCCGTGAGCGCCTCGATCTTGATCTGCGACGACGAGAAGAACATCCGGCGCACGCTGGGGATGGTTCTCGAAGGCCTTGGCCACCGCGTGAGCGAAGCAGCCACTGCGGAAGACGCTCTGAAGGCGATCGAGACCGAGGAATTCGATCTACTGATCCTCGACGTCCGCCTGCCAAAGATGACCGGTCTCGAAGCCCTGCAGGTGATCCGCGGCAAGCCCGATCAGCGTGCGCTACCCGTCGTCATGATCTCCGGACACGCGTCGCTCGCAGAGGCGGTGCATTGCGTCCAACTCGGGGCGACGGATTTCCTCGAAAAGCCGCTGGACCGCGATCGCGTACTGGTCAGCGTCGCGAATGCTCTTAAGAGCAGCCGTCTGGAACGCGAGATGCACCGGCTGCGCGCCGAGGTCGAGGAGCGCTACCAGATGATCGGCAAGAGCGCGGTCATGCAGGAGCTCTATACGCAGATCGAGAAAGTCGCTCCGACCAAGGGCCGCGTGCTGATCACGGGCGAGAGCGGCACAGGTAAGGAATTGGTGGCGCGGGCCATCCATCGGCTGAGCGATCGACACGATGGTCCGTTCATCATGCTGAACTGCGCGGCCATCCCAGCGGAGCTCTTCGAAAGCGAGCTCTTTGGGCATGAGCGAGGGGCGTTCACGGGCGCGCACCAGCGCAAGAAGGGCATGTTCGAGCTCGCCGATGGCGGCACGCTCTTCCTGGACGAAATCGGCGACATGAGCAGTGGCGCCCAGGCCAAGGTGTTGCGTTCGTTGCAGAGTGGGGAGATCTCACGCGTTGGCAGCGAACGGTCGATCTCCATCGACGTCCGGGTGCTGGCTGCCACGAACAAGAACCTCGCGGCCGAAGTCGAGAACGGCAACTTCCGCGACGACCTCTACTTCCGCCTCAATGTCGTGCCGATCCGTTCGCCGGCCTTGCGGGAGCGCATCGAAGACATCCCGCTCTTGGCGACGGCGTTTCTCGAGGACTTCTGTCGCGAATACATTGGTAAGCAGAAGGAGGCTGACCCAGAGGTGTTCCGATTGCTGCAAGAGCGCCCCTGGCCCGGCAACGTGCGCGAGCTGCGCAACGTGATCGAGCGCATGGTGATCCTGAGCGGCGCCGAGATCACGGCCGAGGACGTGCCGATGCATGGGCTGCTACGGGAATCGCCTGAGCTGAAACCAGCCGGCACGCCATGCGACCCGAGCGACCCGAGCGCGCCCAGCTTGGGTGTGCCGCTGCACGCAGGCGAGGTGCTCTCGTTGCGCGACTTCCGTGATCGCGCCGAAACCGAATACATCCGTGCGACGCTCAAAGCCTGCGAATGGAACATCTCGAAGGCCGCAGCGCAGCTTGGCGTCGAGCGGACCAATCTGCACAAGAAGATGCGCGCGCTCGGCATCCACCGCGCGCAATAGCGCGCTGGCTCCAGCCGCAAGGCTCAACCGGCTGCTGCCGTCGCGAGCTTTGTGTGGAGGAAGCGCGAAAGCTCGCCGATGTCGCAGGGCTTGGGCACGAACGCGAGCACACGCAGTCCAGCCCGCTCGATGCTGCGCCGACCGAAGTGGTAACCGCTCATGAGGACGACGGGCAGCTGGGGGAATGCTGTCTGCAGGCGGCGCACGAAGCGCAACCCGCCAATCCCAGGCATCATCAAGTCGGTGATGATCAGGTCGACATGACCGTGCTGCAGCAAGCTCAAGGCTTCTTCGCCGCTGCTGGCCTCGACCGATGCAAAACCGCAGATGCGCAGCCCCAAGCTCAGGCTGCGACGCAGTGCAGCGTCATCGTCGACCACGAGGATGCGTGGTTGCACGACAGTCACCTCGAAGAAGAAAGGAAGCCGGGCCCGCACAGGGGGGGCAGCACAGACCCGGCCTCCCAGTGAGACATAAGCAAAGTCCGTGCCGTGCCAAGCGCAGCCCGGAGCGCCTGACCTCCGCCTACGCCGAACCGGGCGTCGATCGGCTAAACACGCGAAAGCACAGCGTTCCGAGCTGCACCGGCGCTCGCGTGCTTGCCCTGCGCCCCAGCTCCGGCGCAGCGCGGACCTTCTATCGGTGAAACGCCGCCTTTCAGGAGTGAAATCGCGCGGAGGCCGGCGCGGAGCCAGGCTCGCCGTCGTCAGTTCTGCTTGTCGGACTCGATGCGCAGGCGTTTCATCTTGCGCCAAAGGGTGGTCGCACTCAGGCCGAGCATCTCAGCGGCGCGCTCACGATTTCCCTGCACTTCGCGCAGCGCGTCGAGGATCGCCGCCGATTCTGCCTCGTCCACGACATCCTGCATGACTTTGGACCGAGACTTCGGCAGGCGCGTGGTCGCCTCGGGTGGGATCACGTCGTCGAGCCGGATCACCCCACCCTCCGCCAACGCCACACCCTGCTCGATCATGTTCTCCAGCTCGCGCACGTTACCGGCGAACTCGTAGCGCGTGAGGTAATCGAGGACACCCTCACCCAGGGTGGCTCGCCGACCGCCCTTGCGCGCGAACTTGTCGAGAAAGTGGTCGACCAGGAGCGAGACGTCTTCGCGCCGGTCGCGCAGCGGCGGCAAGATGAAGCGTGCGACGTTCAGCCGGTAGTAGAGACCCTGACGGAAACGCTTCTCCGCTATGGACTCGTGGAGGTCCTGGTTGGTGGCTGCGATGATGCGGATGTCCACCTTGACCACGCGGCTGTCGCCCAACCTTCGAATCTCGCCTTCCTGAATTGCACGCAGGAGCTTGGCCTGAAACGACGGGGGCGTTTCGGCGATCTCGTCGAAGAAGAAGGTGCCACCGTTGGCCTCCTCGAAGAGCCCTTTGCGCGCACTGACCGCGCCGGTGAACGCGCCACGCACGTGACCGAAGAGCTCGCTCTCCAGCAGTGTATCGCTGATCGCGGCGCAGTTGACCGTCACGAAGGGCCGGTCGGCTCGCTTGCTGTTGGCGTGGATGGCCTTCGCGACGAGCTCCTTGCCAGTGCCACTTTCGCCGGTGATGAGCACGGTGGCGTCGCTCGGCGCGATGCGCACGATGCGGCCGAGAACGTCGCGAACAGCAGCCGACCGACCGATGATGTTCTCGAAGCGATAGCGCTCACGAAACTCGGCGGCCAGCACCGTGACTTCGCCGGCCAGCCGACGCTTCTCCACGGCGCGCTGCACCTTCACGAGCAGCTCCTGCTCACTGAAGGGCTTCTGGATGTAGTCGTGCGCGCCGAGCCGCATGGCCTCGACTGCACTCTCGATGGTGCCGAAGGCCGTCATCACGATCACCTCAGTGAGAGGTGAGACCTCCTTGGTGTGGCGCAGCACCTGCATGCCGTCGGTCGCACCCATGCGCAGGTCCGTGATCACCAGGTCGAAGCTATCCGCGACGACGCGATCGCAAGCCAACTCGCCGTCCGCGGCGTCTTCCACCTCGTAGCCGGCGTCGCGCAGCATCAGCGCTAGCGTCGTGCGCATGTTGCGCTGGTCATCGACGACGAGAACTTTGGTCATTCCCCACAACCCCCAAGCTAACCACGAGCCAAAACTATGTACCCTGAGGGCGCAGCGCAGCAACCAGAACCGGCGGGTCAACCTAGTCAGGCCATCACTGGGCCGAGCGCAGCCAACACCTCGTCACGCACCTCGGCCGGGAAGATCAAGCGAGGACGCTCGATGGTCTTGTTGCGCAGCTCGCCCAGCAGAAAAGAGATCCGACCCAAACGCTGGATCGGCTGGTGGCGCAAGAGCACCCAGAGACCGTCGGCGGAGTCGTCGTCCGGCTCCGTGTACGCGGCCTCGCCGGGCACATCGAGACGCACGGAGAGCTCGGGCGAAAGGCCGTGTCGTGCCACCACCGAACGCGCACGATCCACGGCTTCTTGCCAGCTGCCGGTGGTGCGACCATCGACCGGCAAGGGAACCGTTTTCGGCAGGCGCCGCGCCCACAGCCTTCGAGCAAGGTCAGCCAAGACCGCGTCGTCCGCCTGCTCCCACGCGCGAAAGGCTCCGAGCAGCGCGACGTCGTCGAGCGCGAGGTAGTCGCCGAGCGAAACGGTGTCGCCGCTGGCAGCTGCAACGATGGCACGAGGTGTCTGCGCAGGCGTGCGCCCGTCACTCACCAACTCCGCCACACGCAGAAAGATGGCGCGGATCAGCGCCTCCGCCGCGCGAGTGGCTTTGTGGTGATAGACCTGCTGGTACATGAAGAGCCGCGCCAGGAAGAAACCTTCGATGGGAGGCAAGCCCTTACGGCCTTCGATCGCGAGCACCCATGCTCCAGCGCCCTCCGCTGACGAGACTTGCCCAAAGGCCAGCGCCTGCAGGAGCCAGTCGAAGTCGAAGATGCCGTAGCGCACGCCCGTCATGTGGCTATCGCGCAGCAGGTAGTCGCAGCGGTCGACGTCGAGCACGCCGCTCACGCTGCGCGAGAGGTAGCCGAGGCGATGTTCGCCGGTGAGCAACGCTACCACGCGCTCGGGCATGCCAGCGCTCAGCGCTCGCAGGGCGGCATGCACCTCGGTCGAAGGGTCGAGCAGGATGTCGGCGGTCCAGTCTTCGTGGCGGCGCGCATGCGGAAGGATCTCTTCTGCGAGATGCGAAAATGGGCCGTGGCCAAGGTCATGGAGCAACGCTGCCGCCAATGCATCTGCTATGGATTCGTCATCCAACCGTAGCTCGACCGGCAGCGTGTCCTGCACGCTCTGCAAGCGAGCCAAGAGGCGCACCATCACGTGCGTGGCACCGACGCAGTGCGCAAAGCGCGAGTGCTCGGCGCCAGGAAACACCAGCGAAGTGAACCCGAGCTGCCGCACGTTGCGCAGGCGCTGCACTTCACGGGTCGCGAGCAAGCTGCTTACGACGCGCTCGGCCACGCCCTCGAACGCCACCAATCCATGCACTGGGTCACGCAAGATCATGGCCGCGCACCTCATACACCAGCGCGACGCCCTCCGAAAGTGCCGAGCCTCTTCAGCGCGCCAGCGTCGAGAAGCGTCCGTCCCTCGGCACGACGAACCCAGCCGACCGCGGGGAGCCGACCGCCACGACGTCCTCGTGCCAGAGCGGGATCACCGGCACTTGGTCCGCCAAGATTCGTTGCACCTCTGCGTAGGCGGAACGGCGCTCGGCACGCACCGCGCTCTGCCGTCCACGTTCGAACGCTGCGTCGAGCTGAGCGTTCGAGAAACGCCAACGGTTCGCGCCCTCATGGCCTTGTCCGGGAATATGGTCGGAGCCGAAGAACCACTGCAGGACGTGCGGTTCGATCACCTCCGGCACCTGCAACATGGTGAGCTCGAAGTGCCCTCGGTCGAGATCCGCGATCAGCGTCGCCATCTCGGTCGGCCGCACTTCGACCTCCACGCCGACCTCGTGCAGCATGGCAGCGATCGCGCGGGCCACCGAGTGACGCAGACGATCACTGCCGCAGCGCAGTGTCAGATGCAGCGGCACGCCACCATCACGGGCCGAGAAGCCCGCTGCTTCGAGCAACACGCGCGCGCGGACCGGATCGTAGTCGTAGCTGGGCGTGTCTTCGGCGAACGCCCAGTGGCCGGGAGGCACGAAGCTGCGTGCTAGAGTGGCGTGCCCTGCAAGCTTGGCTTGGATGAGCGCGGGACGATCGACGGCATGAGCGATGGCACGGCGCACACGCACGTCGGCCAAGGGTCCAGCTTCGAGGTTCACGCCGATGTAAGTGGTGCCGATGCCCGGGGCGCTGCGCAGCCGAAAGCCGTGACGCTGCTCGAAGAGCGGAAGCAGGCCAAAGGGCAGCGCGTTCAGAGCGAGATCCGCTGCGCCGGCGAGAAGTCGCAGCGCGCGGGTGTTGTCGTCCCGGATCACCAGCATGCGCAGCTCGGGAAATCGTGGCGTACCGCCGTACCAGTGCGGGTTCGCACGCAGCCGAATCGATCCCTTCTCGTGCGCCAGCAACTCGTAGGGACCGGCGCCGATCGGCGCAGCAGCGTCCATCGCGCCGATATGACGATGCGCGTCCTCCGCGCGCACGATTGGCAGCTCCAGATCGGTCAGGAACGTTGCGTGCGGGCTGTCGAGGTAGAAGTCGACCGTCCGTGGGTCGGGCGCTTCGACGCGTGAAACGCGCGCATAGGCAGATGCGTAGCGCGTAGCGAGCTTGGGATCGACCACGCTGGCGTAAGTCGCCAGCACGTCTGCGGCATCCAGGACAGAGCCGTCGCTGAAGCGCAGATCGGAGCGCAGAGTCACTCGATAGTGCATCGGGGTGACCACCTCGACGCGCTCGGCCAGATCTGGCACGGGTTCCAGCGTTTGCGGATGAATGGTGACCAACGAGGCGAAGATCAGGCGCGAGATCTTGTGACCGTAAGCATCGCTCACGAAGCGAGGGTCGAGCTCCTGCGCGTCGCGTGGCAGGAGCACCACCAGCGCGCCCGATTCGTGACGGGCCGCGCCGCCCGAGCTACATGCACTCACGCCAAGCCAGGCAAGCAGAAAAGCCCCGACGCAGCGCGCGCAATACAGACTGCCGCTGCGGGCGGCAGTCCCACGTTGCGAGCGTCGGCGGTTCCCGCTAGAAGCGACCTCCTGCTCCAAGCGACTCTTGTGCCGAGCTACAACAGTCATGCGCTCACGCAACCTCGCACGCACCCTACCCCAGCCCAAAGCGTTCGTCGTGCTTGGCGGCTTGTGGGTATTGCTCGCGACCTGGCCGAGCGCGAGCCTCGCGCAGCTCGCGAGCCCGCCGGCCGCACACAGCGGTGCCGAGCTCAGCGCGCAGATCCGCGATCTCGTAGCCGGCGCAGCACTCGGCAACAAGGTGGGCCTGTCTGTCATCGATCTCAGCACTCACCAGGTGCTGGCAAGCAGCAACGCGGCTGTCCCACTGAACCCCGCGTCCAACATGAAGCTGCTCACGGCGTCGACAGCCATGATCGAGCTTGGCCCCGACTTCCGGATGCGGACTGGGCTCTACGGGCGAATCCAGGGCGACGCCGTGAGCGGCGGCCTCTGCCTCAAGGGACACGCCGATCCCACGCTGACCAGCGCTGATCTCGTGCTTTTCGCGCAGCGTCTTGCCGACGAAGGTGTGCGCCAAGTGGACGAGCTGATCGTCGACGGAAGCTACTTCGACGCCCAGACACTGCCACCTGCCTTCGACGAGCAACCAAACGAAGTCGCGCCCTTTCGCGCTGCGGTGGCGGCCGTATCGGTGAACGGGAACGCCTACACGCTCCGGGTCCGGCCCGGGACGACCGACGGTGCCGCAGGGATCGCAAGTGTGGATGCATCCGGTTACTTCGAGATCGACAACGGTCTCACCACGCGAGCCAAAGGGCCGCCCAACGTCATCGCCGCGCACCGGCAGCGCGAGGACAAGCTCATCTTGACGCTACGCGGAACTCTGCCACTCGGCGGTTCCAGCCTTGCCTACGAGCGTCGCGTCGAGTCGCCGCTCCACTACGCCGGTTATGCATTCATCGACGCGCTGCGAGCGCTGCGCATCCAGGTCCCGAAGCGTGTCGTCGTTGGCCCCTGCCCGAGCGACGCACCGCTGATCGGCACCAAGCTCTCGCCGCCCATGTCGGAGATCCTCACCAGGCTGGGCAAGGATAGCGACAACTTCGTTGCCGAGATGGTGCTCAAGACGATCGGCGCAGAGCGCAAGCGCAAGCCCGGGCGCAGCGCCGATGGCGTGACCGTGGTGGTCGAGGTCCTCAAGCGACTCGCCGTGCCGACCGCAGGCTTGTCGATGGTAAACGGCTCGGGCCTCTTCCACGGCAACGCTGTGACGAGTGCCGCGCTGGTCGCGATTCTGGCCAAGCTCTACGAGAATCCGTCGCTGCGCGACGACTTCGTCGCCCACCTTGCCGTCGGCGGCGTCGACGGCACACTGGCACACCGCTTCCGTTCTCTGCCTGCCCCGCGAATCGTGCGCGCGAAAACGGGCACGCTCGACGATGTCATCGCGCTCTCGGGCTACGTACTTGGCCCTTCACCGAGCAGCGCGATCGCGTTTTCGTTCCTTGCCAATTCGGTCACCGGCAAGCACGCACAGGCGCGAGACCTCATCGACCATGTCGTCGAGGCCATCGCGGCCTACCTCTACGCCCCTGCGCAGAAGGCTACGCGTACTCCCTGATCTGGCGGCGAATCTTGCCGAGCGCCTGCTCTTGCAGCTGACGGATGCGCTCACGCGAGAGATTGTACTTGTCGCCGATCTCCTTGAGCGTGAGCTCGTCCTCGTCGTCGAGACCGAAGCGCCAGCGTAGGATGCGCGCTTCCATCGGAGTGAGCGTCCCCAGCAGCCGCTTGACCTCGTCGGACCAGGTTTGACTGACCAGGCTCTCATACGGATTCGGAGTATTCTCCTCCTCGATGAAGTCGATGAACTTGCGACCGTCTTCGTCGTTGACCGGACGGTCGAGGGAGAACGGCGTCTCGGCCCAGTAGCCGCGGATCTTCTCGAGCTTCTCGGCCGAGATTCCCGTCTCCTCTTCGAGCTCTGCAGGCGAAGGCTCGTGCCCTGTCCGAGTCGCAATGGCCTGCGTCGCACGCGCCACTCGATTGTAGGTGTCGAGCATGTGCACGGGGATGCGGACGGCGCGCCCCTTGTCTGCCAACGCGCGAGAGATGGCGTGACGAATCCACCACGACGCATAGGTGCTGAACCGATAGCCGCGCGTGTGATCGAAGCGCTCCACGGCCTTCATCAGACCGATGTTGCCCTCTTGGATGAGATCGATGAGCGGCAACCGACCCCGGTTATAGCGGCGAGCAATCGACACCACCAAACGCAGGTTCGCCGCGACGAAGCGATTCTTCGAATCGTGCTGCGCCTGACGTGCGGCCTGCACGCGGCCCAAATACTTCTTGAATGCCGCCGTGATCCGGATGTCATCCCCTTCGATGTCGCGCTCAGCCTGATACATGCCAGCCAAGCGATGCACGGCGCGGTCCGACTCGTTCACGAAGATGCGATCGGCGTCCGCAACGCGCAGCTTCTTCGACAGATCGCCGGCAGTGCTCGTCCAGCGAGCTGACTCGCCCTTCTTGGTCGCGTCGCGCTTCGCGGCCTTGCCCAACCTGCGCAACGCCGGCACTTCGACGGGCAGAAGGATCTCGCCGGTCATGTAGCGCTCCAACACGGAGGCGACCGTCTCATAGGCCGGCGAATACGAAAGCAGAGCTTCCCAATAGCCGATCTCCAGGCGCTCGACCTCCTGTGCAGCTTCGACCTCCTCGCGAGGCGTGAGCACTCGATGGATCGCCATCTCACGGAAGTACTTGGAGAGCGTGCTGTCACCCCCGACCTCCGTGCGCAAGGCCTTGACCACGTGCTCGGTGTCGACTTCGACCTCGGTGTCATTTTGGGCCACCGCATCGGCCAGTGCGACTTCAATGTCAGGTGGCGGTGCGTCCTCGGCCTCGGTCCAGGAGTCCTGTTCGGGCTTTTCCTCTGCGGCTGGTCGTGCGACAGCCGCAGCCGTTGCCTTGCGTTGCTTCTGAACCTGCCTCATATCTGACTCACTTCCACTGCTGCTACGTCCGCGGGACTTCCGCTTCGTTGCAGTCAGCTTGACTGTCTTGTTGACTGTCTTGCGTGCACGTTTCGTGCCGTAAGCGCGGGTGACCTGCGTCTTTGTGCGCAAGCGAGAAGCCACCGAGGATTTCACTGCCTTTGAGCGAGTCATCAGTAGCTCCTGGGTATCCCTAGCTCTGAACTAATTTCGCTATAAGAAAAATTTTTCGGAGAGCCCGGAGAGCAAGGCCACGCAGTGCTGCGTCGCACTGGGATGATCCATCGGTCCCTGGTACGGACGACGCCAGGCATTTGTTGCGGCTGCCACGCATCTTTCTTGTGATGCACGCCTCCGCCCCAACAATGATCACGCCAACTTTGGCACCGAGTACACCTTTCCTTACACAGCGTCAACCCAGTTCGAGGACTCTTGACTGCGTCGATGACTCGTCTCCTGAACGATGAGTGGCCGGATCAGGGCTCGTCCGGTCCGTCCTTGCTGCGCTACACGTAATCCGGCGCGCGCGTCCCCAAAACCTTCACCTCGCTGGAACTCCAATGCGGCCCACATGCTTCTTGTGTTGCTCCATCCCCGCACTTTGGCTCATTGGGCTCGCGCCAAATCACGTAGCTGCAGACGCACCGGAGCCGCGCGCAGACCGGGCAGAAAACGCACCCACCACAGCGGCTGGCTCGGCACCGCGAGACGGCCAGGCACAAGCCAGCGTGGAGGTCGGCAGACCCAAGTCAGTTGTGAAGGTGTGGCTGACGAGAGAAACGGGGCAGATCGTACTGCACGCTGGCAAGGCGCACGTGGTCTTGCCACTCGTTGAGCTCGGAGCGGTGCAGACGCAGAGCGTGTCGATGCGTGACGGCGCAGTAGGAATCATCCGCGTGGCGGTAGCAGGCCAGCAGATAGCTGCGCTGGTCACCCGCGCGCCGCACGGGGCAGTGGAAATCGTGTGGACCGGGCGCCTGGATCTGCATGGCGATCCGGGCGACCGCAGCGCAGCTGTGCTGGAGGTCGGCGACCGCGACGGCGATGGTTCAACCGAGATCGTAGTCGGACGGTATGACGAGCGTATCCGGGTCTGTGGTCAGGAGCGCACAGTGCTGGAACCCCGTGCGGTGGATCCACGCGACTTCGTTCTGCGCCCGATGGCGCCTGACGTGTTGTCCAAGACCGGCACCCCGGATGAGGCGGTGGTGGCGAGCGATCGAACACCGGGACCGACCGCTCCACCCATTCTCAAGGCGCTGCGCCTGGGCACAGCCTCCGTCACGCCATCCCAGGGCGGCGCGAGCGGCAACCTGATGTGGCTTCGGCCCGGAGGTTCCGAGGATCCTCAGCGCAATCGCTTTGTCACACTGCGTTGGGCGGCGCCCAAGCGACCCATTCGAAGCTTCGCGGTCCTCGTGTCACCGACAGCCGCGAAGCTCGGCCAGCCCCACAGGCTCAGCGTGGTGGGGGACAAGGGCCAGCAACTATCTGTCCAGCTCCCAGCGGAGCTCCGCCCCGATCAACGCTATTGGTTCACCCCCAAAGAGCCATGGCAGACGGCCTGCGTGTCGATTGCGATCGAGGATGCCGCGGCGACTGGCTCGAAGGGTGCTGCGCAGCCACCCTACTCGGCGATCGAGGCCTACACTGATCTCGACTTCGATGGCGGCTTGCCACGACTCATCGACGAACTCGTACAGGAAGGAGCTGGCGCCGCCGAGGCCGCAGACCTGCTGGAGCAGATCGAGGCCGACGTCACCGCACCGCTGCTAGCGGCATGGCCACGCCTGCAAGCGCAGGGCCGGCGACGGGTGGTGCGGATCGCGGCCCCTCGCGCGAAGCACGACCCAAGTGCGCTGGGAGCACTGGCCCAAGGGCTGCGAGACGAAGATGCCGGCGTGTTCGATGCGGCACTGCGAGCGGCGATCGGGGCACTACCGGCGAGTCAGTCAGTGCTTCTCGCGGCAGCGGCTGAGGCCGGCAAGCGAGGCGATGCTACGGCCCTTACCCTCGCTCGAAGCGCTCCGGCTCAAGCCCTCGAACCGCTGCTCGATGCCATCTTGCAGAACGGCGGCTCCGAGCGGGCAGGCTTGCGCCTAGCGGCAGCAATCGCCCTTGAGCACGGGGGTGAAACCGGCGCGAGTGCAGCACAGCGATGGGCGGAGCAGAATGTCCGCGCTCCCATCGCGGGACGAGCAGCCGCAACACTGGCGCTTGCCAGCGTTGCGGGGTCGCGGGCGCTGGCAGCGATGCTGCTGCGCGCGAGTTACGCGGAGGCTCGCGAGTTCCCGGACCAGTGGCGCTTGGTGGCGGCTTCGGCCACCCTGCCGGCAGATATCGAGATCGATGCCTGGCTCGCCAAGCTGGCGAAATCTGCCGACCCATGGATGCTGCGTGCTGCTGCCCTCCAAGCCCTGCAGGCACGTAGCGCGGCCGATGCCCGCTCCGTGGCGGCAGCGGCGCTGGAGGACCCCTACCCGCGCGTGCGAGCGACGGCTATCGGCGCGCTTGCATCGCGTCCAGACTCAAGCGAGCTTCTTTCTCGATCTGCTCGGAATGACAAGTGGTTTCTGGTTCGTTCGGCGGCAGTCTCTGGGCTCGCTGCCCACCCGGAAGCGCAACCCGTGATACTGGCAGCGGTCGGTGACCGCTCGGCTCTGGTCCGCGCGGCAGCTATCCACGCCCTCGGCAGCCAACACGCTGTATCCGCCTGGCCGACAATCGCGCCGCACGCAGATGACGCGAAGGAGTATCCGGAGGTGATCGCCGAGGCTGTAGCCTTCGCGAAAGCGCAGTGCGTGAAGAGCGCTGGGCCGGCACTGCAGCAGGTTGTCGTGCGTGGGCTACGCCCGGACGCTTGGGGACCAGACCAGGATCTGGCGCTGCGCGCACTCGAAGCACTGAGCGCGCTGGGAGGTGAGTCGGCGAGCTGGGCAGCGCAGCGTGCCAAGGGCTCGAACCTACCGGAGCCCGTGCGAGCCGCCGCGGCAAAAGCCGCCAAAGCAGACGTCGTGTGTAAGTCAGAGTAGCTGCGTCACGGGTCTGACATCCGCTCCGTCGTGGGCGTTGTGATCCATTCGTACAGCGTGTTAGCCTGCCCGCTCTCGAACCAGCCGGAGAAAAGGGACGCAATGAAGGCGCTTTCATGGATTCTCTGCGTATGCGCGCTCACGTCGATGCTTGCAGGTTGCGAGCAGACGGCCCAGGCCAAGGTCCAAGTCGAGAGACTTCCCGATGTGAAACCGAGCCTTCCGTCGGTTCCGTCGCTGCCACCGGCACCCGCACCGGTGCAGAATCCCGATCAGAGCTACACGGTCTACGGGCTTCGCAGAGCGATCCGTCGGACCATCAACACCGAGCTCAACATCACTGCATACATCGCGAAGGTGTTTGTGCCCGAGGCGTGCCCGCCCAAGCAGAAGTGTCCGCTGCCCCCTGCGCCACACATCTATCTGGCCGACAGCAAGACCGAGACCGATCCTGCCAAGATGGTGATCGTGGCTGGCTACGCCGAGAACCAGAAGGCGATCGACGACGCCATCACCGCGGCCAAACACGGCAAAGCCAAGAAGGCGCCAGACGAGGTGGAGATCATCCCCGTCCCGACCGACTTCTTCCCGGGTGCGAAGGTAAAGCTCAAGGGACGCTTCTCGTTCATGTCCGGCGCGGGCTTCCAGTCGAGCGAAGGCGTCGTCGACTACCTCAGCCACGAAACGCTCGAGCCAGGCGTGCCGCTCGAAACCACTAGCAAGAAGAAGTGAGCCGGCCGGGACACGAGTTGCGCTAACGAGAGCAGCTGGCAGACGCACCACGTTCAGGCAGACGCGCCTTCACTTTTCTGCGGCGGCTTTTGGAGTCTGCTCGAGCAGGACATCCGCCAGCGCGCGCGACATCTTCCACGTCACGTCGAGGTCACTTCGCCGCGCATAGACGTCGGCGTGAGGGTCGTCGTCGACCGGAGCGCCCAACAAGAGCGTGTAGTCGCGTGCCAGAGCACCTCCTTGCACACTCACGACGATGCGGGCCTCTGGGTGCGCGAATCCGAAGGCTGGCTCGGGGCTGCCGTAGGCGACCGCAGTGCTGGCGCGCAAGGTTGCGAGCGCGCGCACCAGCCGCAGAGCGCGCTCAGAGTCGTCTTCGCCGTCGATCGCAAAGACATCCCTGGAACCACCCTGGCCACGCGTGACACGCACGGTGTGCTGTGCGTGCGTGATGGTCAGCGCCAGCAGATTCTCGATCGGGGTCGCAAGCGCGGCTCGCGTCGCGAGCGGGGCGCTCAACGCATCGACCAGGGGACTGGCCACGACGAATACCGCAGGGTCCTGGTCTAGCAGCGCGTATCGGCCGCCATCGGCGGCAGCCCCGAGCAGCAACGTGTGCGCGCGCGGTCCGGCAGCGGCAGGCTTGTTCCCCACGGCGGTCACCGGCGCATACTCGATATGCAGGGTGCGCTCCGGGTGCGCGAGGCCGTGCTCCGGGGCGGTAGCTTCGGCGACGAAGCGCAACGCTTGGAGGGACGAGAAGAGTCGAACGATGTCGTCGACGCTGGCCCGCTCAGCCTCGAGCGTCACCGGACCCTGGAGGTGATAGCCCGACGCGTCCTTCGTGACGACTTCGGCAACGGCTCCCGTGCGCCGCAGCGTAAGGCGCGCGAAGCTGGCGATCGGCTCTTGCAGGAGCTGGGTCCTGCGAAATCGCGCGGTGGAAACGGATACGAGCTCTGTCACGCTCTCCGGAAACCACAGGACCATGCCTTCGTCGAGCCGCCCCACGGCGATGCGCCCGTCGTCGTGGTGGCCGACACGAATCTCGTACGCTGGTTTGTCCTTTCCGCGACCGAAGCTCAAAAGCGCGCTGTCGGCACCGAGCCCTTCGTCGCGCGCCGGGGCAACCGCAGGGGAAAACATCAGTGCCTGCGCAGAGCGTAGAGCTTCGTACCAAGCGTGAAGAGCGCCCGCATCGGCTTCGCCTACGCTCCTGACTTTATCGTTCTCTCGCAAAGTGTAACGAACGCCCTCTTTGCTCTCATCGAGGAGCAATTCGGCCTTGCCGGAGCGCATGCGGACGCCGTGAATCTGCGAATCATCGAGGACCAAGAGGCGCGCATCACGCAACTCGGTCGCGCTCTTGCGAAGCTTTTCGAGGTCGGCATCCGCTGCGCACATGATTGGACCTTCGTCCACGCGCAGATACGACTCCCCGGGATGCGCGTCGCAGGGCTTGCCGACGCGCAGCGTGAGCGAAGCCATGCGGAACTTGTCCTTCTCGTCCGTGGCCTTCGCGTCGAAGTTTCGGCTGACCAGCACGGCTTCGAAGCTCGGCGCTGAGAGGCCTGCGCTCTCTGCCATCGCCGCGCTCGTGCTCACGAAACGCTTGGCGCGCAGCGCGTCGAGGGCGCTGATCAGCGCTGCCACCGTGGGCTCCGAGGCCAGCGCCTGCTCGGGCTTTGCGAGCCAGAAGTAGTCACCGCGCTTTTCGACGACGCGCTCACCGCTCTGATCGCGCAGCGTCAGCTTCTGCGCCCCGTACACGCTCATGCCACCGTGTACTTCCTTGGTGTGGAAGTATTCACTTTCGTGATCGAGCGCCGCGATAATGTCCTTGCGCACCACGTAGACCACGCTGGGGTCGTCGAGTTGGAGGTAAATTCCGTCCGCGTTAGGGCTTGCGCCTCCCACACTGAATGCGATGCGTTGGCGCCCGATGGTGAACGCTGCGCGATAGCGCGGCTTGTCCAACCCGAAGCTCGCGCGATCTGCGGAGGTAACCTTGCGCAATACACGCTTGGCGTCGAACCACTCCAGGTCGCCGAGCAAGGTGTCGACGACTTCTTGATCCGCCTTCGCTTGATAGGGCGCGTCGACGGTCCACGCGCCGAGATCCAGCTCGTTCTCCGGATCGGGCTTGCGTGAGAGAACGGTCTTCACTCCCTTGCGCTCGATCTCGACCCGCACCACGCGCTGGCGCACCAAGTGATCGAGCACCCGCCCTTTGCGCTCATCGAGCTCGGTGCTCGTCACCGAGCTGCGCTCAAAGAACACGATGAAGAGCAGGAGCCCAACGGCCACAGCGCCAAGAACGAAGCTCGTCCGCACGATGTTGCCCCTTCCTCACACTTAGGAGCGACGATTGAGCCAGACGGCAAAGCCGAGCACGAAAGCCGCACCCGGCAAGAGCACGCCGACTCGGAAGAAGAGCGCCCACAGGTCTTCCTGTGAGAACACGACGTTGCCACTCTTGATCTTCTTGGGCGGAATCTCGACCAGCGCAGGACGTTCCGTGAGCCAGCCCGTGAAGGCGCTGGCCAAATGGAAGTTCGCGAGCTCGGGAGACTCGAGCAAGGGACCTTGCAGAAAGTCGCTGTCGCCGACCACGATCAAACGCCCGCCGACCTTCTTGACGGCGGGGTCATCGCTCTTGCCAACCTGCAGGGCCAACGCGACAGACACCGGCCCTGCGATGTCGGCCGGACCACTGACTGGCTCGGTACCCTGCTTCACTTCCGAGATCGTGGTCTTGCCGAACGCCTTCTCGCTGGTGCGCAACAAGATGTCCACGCCGGGGTGCTCGCCGGTCGGTGTCACGCTGCGAACCAGGGTCATGAACACGCGCGCGGCGTGCTGCATGGGGCGA
>JADGRG010000717.1 GCA_017881145.1 Sandaracinaceae bacterium
CCGCCATCCCGACGCGGTGCGCGGGATCGCTTACATGGAAGCGCTGGTTCGTCCGCTGACCTGGAGCGAGTGGCCCGAGAACGCGCGCGCGATCTTTCAGGCGCTGCGCAGCGACGCTGGCGAGGACATGGTTCTGAACAAGAACGTCTTCGTCGATCGGATCTTACCTGCGTCGATCATGCGCAAGCTCGGTCCCGGCGAGCTGGCCGAGTATCGCTACCCGTTCCGCGAGGCCGGCGAGGCTCGGCGCCCGACGCTGACCTGGCCGCGCGAGATCCCCATCGACGGCGAGCCCGCCGAGGTCGTCGAGATCGTCCAGAACTACGCCGATTGGCTGTCGAGCAGCGACGTTCGCAAGCTCTTCATCAACGCCGATCCCGGGTCGATTCTGGTCGGTGCGCAACGCGAATTCTGCCGTCGCTTTCCGAATCAATCAGAAGTCACCGTCAGAGGCGTGCACTTCATCCAAGAAGACTCCGCCGCCGAAATCGGCATCGCCATCCGCAAATGGCTGCAGCAGGCGCCCAACCGGTAGACGACACCGTCTTGGTCTTGGGCAGCGATGCTGCAGCCAGTGGCCTCACCGTTCGATGCACATGGCGATGCCCATGCCGCCGCCGATGCAAAGCGTGGCGATGCCCTTCTTGGCATTGCTGCGCTTCATTTCGAAGAGCAGCGTGTTCAGGATACGGGCGCCTGAGGCGCCGATCGGGTGACCGATGGCGATTGCGCCGCCGTTGACGTTTACCTTGGCCGGATCCCAGCCCATGGCCTTGTTCACTGCGCACGCCTGCGCTGCAAAGGCCTCGTTGGCTTCGATGAGATCGAGGTCGGTGGTCTTCCAGCCGGCCTTCTCCAGTGCGCGCTTGCTCGCGGGGATCGGGCCCGTGCCCATCACCGACGGGTCGACGCCGGCTTGCGCCCAGCTGGCGATGCGTGCGAGCGGCTCGACACCGCGGCGCTTGGCCTCGGCCGCCGTCATCAGCATCACCACGGCCGCGCCATCGTTTAGACCCGAGGCGTTGCCGGCGGTGACCGTGCCACCGTCGCGGATGAACGCAGGTCCGAGCTTGGCGAGCTTGGCGGCATCCGTGTCAGCGCGGACGTATTCGTCCTTGTCGAAGATGATGTCGCCCTTCTTGTTCTTGATCACGACCGGCGTGATCTCGTCGTTGAACTTGCCAGCGGCCTGCGCTTTGGCGGCGCGCTGCTGTGAGGTCAGCGCCAGCTCGTCCTGCTGCTGGCGCGTGATCTCGAACTGCTTGGCGACGTTCTCGGCCGTGTTGCCCATGTGATAGCCGTTCATGGCATCCCACAGGCCGTCCTTGATCATCGTGTCGACCATCTCGGCTGTGCCCATCTTCACGCCAGAGCGCAGGTGCATGCAGTGCGGTGCCATGCTCATGCTCTCCTGACCACCCGCGATGACGATGTTGCTGTCTCCGGTCTTGATGGCCTGGTAGCCGAGCGCGACGGCGCGCAAGCCCGAGCCGCAGATCATGTTCACGCCCCAGGCAGGCGTCGCCGCTGGCACGCCGGCCTTGATCGCGGCCTGACGCGCCGGCCCCTGGCCTTGGCCCGCCGTGAGCACCTGCCCCAAGATCACCTCGGAGACTTCTGGTGCTTCGACGCGCGCACGCTTGAGCACCTCTTTGATGACAATGCTGCCCAGCTCGTGTGCGGGAAGGTTGCCGATGGTGCCGTTGAACGAGCCCACGCCAGTGCGTGTGGCGGCGGCGATGACGATATCGGACATGACGACGTCGCTCCTTGTGTGGCCTGCCGAAACCCTCGGAGCCAGAAAGGTCTCCGTGCGGCGCGGCTTGTGACCCAAGCGAGTAGCATACGAACGGCGGGGGTGGCCAGTGCAGCGAGAAGAGCGCTCGTAGTGCGCGCTCAGACGGGTACTGCAGCAGCGAGCTTGTGGCCGCAGTGCTCGCAGAAGCGCGCGTCGGCGTCGTTGTCGCGCTGACACTTGTCGCAGCGGTGTGGGCAGAGGCGTGTGCCGCATTGCTTGCAGAAGCTCGCATCGACGCGAGCTCGGTGGCCGCAGCGTGGGCAATGCTGCGCGAGCGCGGCCTCTTTGGGGACGCGCGCCATCGGGATGGGTGGCGCGGACGTGAACACCGTATGGCTTCCGGGCGGCATGCTCGAGCTCGGCGTCTTGCCGACAGCCAGCGGCAGCACTGAGAGCCGACCGGCGCGCACCGCGGCTTCGATCTCATGCGCTGGCTGCCAGCGGCCTTCGCCGTCGACCCGCACCAGATCCTCGGGCCCGAGCACGTGTCGCTCACGCAGCTCGAGGAAGTCTCGCGCGCTTACCGGGCCGAAAGAGCGACCACTCTTGATGTAGTGGAACACCGGATCCTCCGGGCGATTCTACCGTGTTTTCCAGGTGTTGCACACCGTCAGAGCCCCTCCGGAGCACCCTTGGCTCGGCACCCGCCCTTACATGGAAGTCCACGTATGTGCTATCATTCCTGGACGGCTGTATTTTGGAACGTGTCGGGTCGTAAGTAGTGGCGTCGGATCTTAGGCGCTTCGACACGGTGGTGGGAGTGGTGATGGCCAAGCAGGATGAGCGCAATTCAGCGGTGCCTCTGGGAACATTCGCGAGCTCGCTCGCGCCCGCGCCAGCTGCACGGTCCACTGTGCAAGACTCGAACGCTCCGCGCGAAGAGAGCAAAGCGCCGCGGTCGCGCGAGGTTCGCACCAGCGCTGCGCAGCACGTCGACGGAGAGCCCGAGCGCAAACGCGTTCGAACCTTGCTTGGTGTCCCGACGCCCTCGCCCGAAGCGCTGCTGACGGCGGCAAGGAGCTCCCACCCGAGTCCCCCCAAGTGGCAGAGCGGCGTGCGCGAACAGGCTGCTGCCGTGGGTGAAGCGACCGAGCTGGAAGCCGTGCCGGTGGCGAAAATCGAGCTGCGGCCGAATCCACGTTTGGCCACGCGCCCGCGTGTGCCGACCGTTCCTATGGATCCAGTCAGCGCCAACATCTCGGCTGCGATCCAGCAGATGCTCGACGAGCAAACCGCGGTCTCGATGGAGGTCGACGACGATCTCGCTTCCGAGCAGCACGTGCCACGCGACCTGGTCCTCGAAGCCGAGTTGATCGAGCTTTCCGATTCGGTGCCACCGCCTGCGCTCGTCGCCGACGAGTTGCAGCCGACGGCGGCGGCGCCCAGCGCACCACCGCCTCGTAAATCGATTCCGGTGCTCTTGCCCGCCCACATCGCCGATGCGCAGGCTCGCGAACAGGCGCGCGCGAACGACGCGACCGTCCGCACGGAGATGCGTCCTGAACGAGCCCTCCTCGACGACGGGCTGCTGCTCGCGTTGCACAGCGACTCCGCGTCGAGTCTCGCGCCCGCCGAAGTGCAGGCCAAGGCGCAGCGCGACGACGCCGCGCCCGCTTTCGGC
>JADGRG010000718.1 GCA_017881145.1 Sandaracinaceae bacterium
GTCGGCCCAGACGTGTTGCGCCACCGCCTGATCCGCTCCTACGAAGCTGAGGCCGAGGAAATTACGAGCGACCAGATCGTGCGACGGATTTTCGAAGCCGTAGAAGTGCCGTGAGGCATTCGGATGATTCCGCGCGAGATTGTTAAGAAGCTCAGGAAGATCGAGATCCACACGGCGATGTTGGCCAACGACCAGCTCGCCGGTAGCTACCACTCCGTCTTCAAGGGCCGCGGCATGGCCTTCAGCGAAGTGCGCCAGTACCAGCCGGGCGACGACATCCGCTTCATCGACTGGAACGTCACCGCGCGCATGAACGACACCTACGTGAAGGTGTTCACCGAAGAGCGCGAGATGACGGTGATGCTGCTGGTCGATCTCTCGGGCAGCGAGCGTTTCGGTTCCGGCGTGCAGGCCAAGCACGAGACCTTGGCCGAGGTGGCAGCGCTCTTGGCGTTCAGCGCCATCAAGAACAACGACCGCGTCGGGCTCATCCTCTTCACCGACCACGTCGAGAAGTTCGTGCCGCCGAAAAAGGGTAAGGGACACGTGATGCGTGTGGTTACGGAGATCTTGGGCGCGCAACCGGGGCACAAAGGCACCGACATACGCTCGGCGCTCGACCTGCTCGGCCACGTGCAGAAGCGCAAATGCGTGACCTTTTTGATCTCCGACTTCATTGCGCAGGGCTACGAGCATTCGCTGCGCATCGCGTCGCGGCGCCACGATCTCATCCCCATCCAGATCTCGGACCCGCGGGAAGAAACCCTGCCCGACCTGGGCGTGGTGCTGATGGAGGATCTCGAAACCGGAGAGCTCATGGAGGTCGACACGGCAAGCCCCCGCGTGCGCGAGGCCTATGCAGCGCGCATGGCGCGAGTGCGTGCCGAGCGTGAGCAGCTCTTCCGGCGCCTGGACCTCGACCACCTGACCATCCACACCGATAAGCCTTACGCCCGCCCCATCGCCGAGCTCTTCCGACGGCGCCAACGCCGGGAGCGCCACGGATGAGCCCGCGGCTGCAGGTTTGCGCAGGCGTCTTTTCGCTGGCGGTCAGCACGCTGACCCTGCTTGGCAGTGGCGCGCACGCCCAGATGCCGCCGCCACCGCAGCCCTCAGCTGCAGCGCCCGCCGCCGCACCTGCGCCTGCGCCGCCGGCCGAGGCGAAGCCCTTGCCCGATGGGCATGAGCCCACGCTGCGAGTCACGCTCGATCCGCCGCACGAGGTGCGCACCGGCGAGGTGGTCGCCGTCCAGATCAGCGCAGAAGCTCGGGTCGGAGACGACGTGACGGTTGCCGAGCAATCGTTTGCGCCCTTCGAAGTGCACAAGAAGCGAGTGCACGTGGAGCCACCGCAGGGAGATCGCCAGCGTTTCGTCTTCGACCTTGCGCTTCTGGCCATGGAGCCGGGAGACAAGCCCGTGCCGGCGGTCGAGCTGCGTGTCGTCACCAAGGATGGCTTCGTCGGTAGCGTGAAGACGCCGCCGCGGCCCTACCTGGTGCGCTCGCTCCTGGGCAACGAGCCAAACGCACAGCCCAAGCGCGAGACCAAGCCCGTGGTCGTGATGCAGGACAACTACATCCCGATCTACGTCGCGGCGGGCTTGCTCTTTGCAGCGCTGATCGCGGGCATCACGCTCTTGGTCTCGCGCTATCTGCGCAAGCGCAAGGCCAAGCAGGCGCCAGCCCCCCCCAAGCGTCCAGCCTGGGAAATCGCCTTCGAGAAGCTGGCCGAGCTGCGGCGCCAGAAGCAACGCATGTTGGAAGAAGGCCTGGGCGCGCTCTTCGTCGATCAGGTGAGCGACGCGGTGCGGCAATACCTGGGTGACCGCCATGCCTTCGACGGCCTCGAAACCACCAGCGACGAAATGCTGGGCTTACTCAAGGCTCGCAACGCTGGCGTCGGTTTTACCCAGGAAGTCGGCGTATTTCTGGGGCGCTGCGATCTGGTGAAGTTCGCCAAGGCGGTGCCTGACCAGGAGGAGGCCGACCTGATCTTCGGCAAGGCACACAACCTGGTGTTGCAGGGACAGCCCCAGCAACCGGAGCTCGGTGTGCCGCCGATGGCTGCAGCCACGCCGGGGACAGCACCCAGCGCGGCTCTTCCGCCAGCACAACCAACCCAGCCTGCGCAGCCGTCAGCAACCCTGCCAAGCACGCCGGACACGGGATCCGAGGAAGGCGGCCAGCCATGAAGCCAGTGCTCCCCTCGCTGCGGCCCGTGCTCTTCACCTTGTTGTTCTCGGTGCTCGCCGCCGTGGCGGTCGCGGTCACGGTGGAAGACGTCTACGAGGTGCCGCTCTCCCCGCAGAACCTGCGCTTCGAGCGACCGTTGGCCGCCACGCTGCTTTTGGGTGCGCTGCTGGTGCTAGTGGTGCGCGGCTACTTGCGGATGCGCCGAGCGCCTCGCTTGCGCGTGTCGCGAGGCTTCGATCTCAGCGCGCTGCCGCGTGGCCCGCGCATCTTGCTGGAGCCGGCGCTGGTCGGCGCGCGCGTGGTGGCGGTGGCACTGATGGGCTTTGCGCTGATGGGGCCGCAGAGCATCCACGCTCGCGATGCCACCGAAGTCCAGGGCATCGACATCGTGCTGACCATGGATCTCTCGCTCTCCATGCAAGCGGCCGACATCCGCCCCAACCGCTTCGTCGCGGCGCAGAATGAACTCGTCGACCACCGATTGCGCGGCGACGAAACGGTTCGGCCGAATGTCGGCCGCCTGCATCGACAGCGACAGATCCATGGTCAGCACGATGTCGA
>JADGRG010000719.1 GCA_017881145.1 Sandaracinaceae bacterium
GGCCCGCGTTCCAGAATCGCCAGCAGATTGCCGAGCTCGGTGCTCGCCGCCTCGCGCGTGACGCCGTGATCGGTGGCGCGCTGCGTCATAAACTTCTGGCCGGCGAAAAGGCTACGCCCCTCCGCCTGCGTCGAGAGCACGTCATAGGCAAAAGCGGAGAGTGCCGCCGCTTGCGCGTGCCCCTGCACCACAACAGCCGCGCGCTCGACGTCCTCGGTTCCGAGCGGCGTGTCACTCATACGCTGGACCCAGGCGCAGGCACCGAACGGTCGCGCCGCTGTCGGCGGCGGCGAGGTACGACCGCACGCAGCTTGATACGGCCTTGGCGCAGAGCTCGCGTCTGGCTGCTCGCGCGGCCGCGAAAGAGAGCGCTCTGCCGATATCGAGCAAGCCCATGCACGACGAAGACCTTGATCACGGCGCTCGCCGGCAGCGCCAGCATCACGCCCACGAAGCCAAAGAGCTCGCCGAATGCGAGCAACGCAAAGAGCACCCACAAAGGTGAAAGGCCGAGTTTTCCCCCGACGATGCGCGGCGTGATCAGCAGCCCGTCGAGGGCCTGCAAAAGCGCGTAGACCACGACCACAGCCACGATCTGCCCGATGCTCGTGAAGTGCAGCACCACCATCAAGAGCCCGAACAAAAGAGCGAGGCCGCTGCCCACGTAGGGGATGAACGAGAATAGGCCTGAAAGGACGCCGATCGGGATGGCGAGAGGCACCTTGATGATCGAGTAACCCACAGCGTAGAGCGTGGCCAGAATCGCCATCACGGTGAGCTGTCCGCGCAGGAACTGACCGAGCACTGTGTCGACTTCCAAGGCCATCGCGACCACCGATGGACGCACCGACGACGGTAGGAGGTCACGCGTGGCCTCGACCATGCGATCGAAATCGTAGAGGAAGTAAGCGGAGAACACGGGCACCGTCAGCACCGGCGAGAGCGCACGCAGGAGCGAGGCCGTGCCACCCAGCGCGGCTTCGAGCGCAGAGGTGAATGGGGATAGCGCGCTCGGCCCGAGCCCCAACGCTCTTGCGCCCAGACTCTGCAGCGCAGCCTCCGCGTTGCTGGGGAACAAGACTCCACGCGCGCGCAGCCACGGCCCAACCTGTGTCACCAAGCGCGTCAAGGCTTCGTAGAGAGCGCGCGCGAGCTCGGAGAAGTCGCGCAAGATGGCTGGCAAGAGCAGCAGGCCGAAGAGCGTCACCAGACCGAGGACGGAGCAGAGCAGAAGCGCTATGCCCGCGGCGCGCGGCAGATGCGCCCGCTCGCAAAGGTCCACCAGGGGATCGAGGGCATAGGCCAGCAGAAGTGCAACGAACACCGGCGTCAGCACTCCGCGCAGGGCGATGAGGAGCGCGGCGAAGGCCACGCAGAGCACGCTGATCCCCAGCACGCGCGCGAGCGGAAAGGTCGCGGTCACAGGAAGCCTTGTAGCACGCGAGTACACCGTATCGACCAGCCCTAGCGCTCGAAACACTGGTCGATGATTCCGAGGCGCCGCCGCAGCGGAGCACTCGCTGCCACGAAGCCTCGGGTGACGGGATCGTGGTAACCACTCGGGCGAGCGAGGCTCGGGTCGTGGCTCGCATAGAAGCGGTTCTGGCGCTCCATGGAGAGCTCACGCACGTACTTGCCTAGCATCGAAGCCAGCGCCACGGGCAGGTGCCGCGCATCAGCATCCACCTCGAACGAGAGTGCTCCAACTCCAGCAACGCGGTAGCTCGCGATCTTGCGATCCTGGTGCACGGTCTCGATCTGCCGGCCACGCAGTCGGTCGAAATAGCGCGGGTAGTCGCGAATGCCAGAGACCATGCCCAGGATGGCCTCGACGTCCTGCCCGCTCTGGGCTCGCGCATCGAGCACCAGCCGCTCGAAGAGCGACAGGTCGACGGCGGTGCGCGAACCCAATCTCTGCACCTCTGCGTTGAGCACGAATGCACAGGCCAAGGTCGTGCGGGCTGCGACGATACGCACCTTGCGACGCAAGAGGCGCGCGAGCGCCGCGCGACCCTGCTCGATGTCACCGCCAAACACCGGCAGCCGTAGCTCTGCCGACCAGCACTGCGGCAACGACGAAGACGGACACGGCATGCGCAACCCGAGCACGCCGTCCAGCGCGATCAGCCCAAGCAGCGCATCGGCGTCGGCCGGCGCCTGCCCATACACCTGCTCCAGCATGGCGAGTGCGAGCCCTTCGGCAGCCGCCATCTTGCCGAAGCCGGACGTTGCCTTGCTGTCGTCGATGCCCAGGCGCTCGCCAGCTCCGTGCAAGCGCGCTCGATCGTAGCCAGGCACCTCGATGGTCACGGCGGTCGCCACCAGCGGACCAAGCCGCGGCCCCAGGCCGTTTTCATCGACACCGACGACATGCACGCGCGGAGCCTAGCCACTTGGCGACACTTGCGAAAGCCACGCGGAGCGCACACCCTTTCGACGCACGGGTCGAAGAAAAACCGGGCCAGTGGATTGTCGCCTCAGAATGACGTATAGGCGCCGTTCCCGCGAAAACGCTTCTCCCAGCATGACTGAAAGCAATTCAAAGAGCACGGACGAGAACGCACATGGTGCCATGGACCAGTTCACCGCCCATATCGATCGGGGCTGGGATCTCATCCATCGCGGAGACTTGCGCGGAGCTCAGATCTCCGCCGAGAAGAGCCTGGAGCTCGA
Source organism: Sandaracinaceae bacterium (assembly GCA_017881145.1). GTDB lineage: Bacteria > Myxococcota_A > Polyangia > Polyangiales > JAFGIB01 > JADGRF01. The sequence goes on from JADGRG010000719.1 coordinate 2,674, forward strand.
TGCGCACTCGCCCGAGGCCTACAACCTGCTCGGCTTCGTCAAAGCAGCTCAGGGCGACGCGGAAGACGCGCTAGAGAATTACCGGCAAGCCATCGCGCTCGACGATACCTTCGTCGAGGCCATGCTGAACGCGGCCGAGGTGCTGATTCATCCGCTGCACGATTTCGATGCGGCGCTCGGCATGGTGGAAGAAGCGCTCGACTTCGCCGAAAGCGACGACGAAACCGCCGATGCTCTGCTCATCAAGTACGACGCCTACATGCACCAAGGCGACAAGGATGGCGCAGCTCGCGTCGTGACGACGCTCCCAAACGGTCCCTTCGAGAGCCCGCGCCTGGATTTTCTGGTCGGACGCGCGCACTTCGAAACCGGGCACACCGCCGAAGCCAAACCGCTCTTGCTGCGTGCCGTCGAGCGCGAGCCGGAGAACGGCGACGCGCACTATACGCTGGCCCTGGTCCA
>JADGRG010000720.1 GCA_017881145.1 Sandaracinaceae bacterium
CCTCAGCTGCACACGTGACAACCAACGTCGCCATGGAATCGGAATCCTCCGTGGTGCTTTCCGAGCCGCACCCAGCGCAGCCAAGGGCTGCGGATTCGACGACTTTATCCGGAGGAGCGCGTGCGCCGATCGCTCCGGCGGCTGCACTGCCCCTCGCCGCTGCTCAGAGCTCGGTGGTCAGTCCGGACGAATTCGGCGTGCGTGGTGCGCAGTCCGAGCAGGGCGAGAACGACCCGGCGACCCATCCCAAGATCCGTTTGCCCGAGGAGAGGCCGCAGCCGACGAGCGAGCCTCCCCCCGCGTTCGCGCGTCGAGCGGCTGATACTGACGAGCCCACCCGGCCGCGGATCGACCTGTCGCGAGAAATGGCCCTGGCAGCAGGTCGTGTCACGTCGTTCGATGTGCCGCCCGTCCGCAGCGAATCGCCAGACGTCGAGACCAACCCACACATCCGCATCATGCTGGAAGAGTCACCCGAGCCCCTGTTCGAACCGGCTGTCGTCGTGACGCGAGCCAGGATCATCAGCGATCGCCCGCCCGGCAGCACACCAGAAGTTGCAGAGCCGCGGCGAGTCTCAGTGCGTCCGCGTCCTAGCCAGCCCTCGCCGGCTCCCGTCACGGAGACGGACGAGATCGAGACGATTGACCTCGATGACGGTGAGGACGCCTCGGCGCGCCCTGAACGGGCAGCGAGTGTGGCTGCAGCGGGCGGGCCTGCGTCGCGGTTGACGGAAGCCGGCGTTCGCCAGTCCAAGGCTCCGCCGCCGCCACCCCCTCCAGATGCCGCGGGCAAGGCACAGGCCAAGAAGACACCCTCGGTCGATGGTCGAGGTTCGAGCGCGTCGATGGCAGGGCAGAAAGCTCCGCCGCCACCTCCTCCATCTGGTGCAGCGAAGAAAGCCGCCCAGAAGCCACAGCCGAAGCGCCGCTTCTGGTGGGAAGACTTCTTCTCCGACGACTACCTGCAGAGCGTGCTGCGCCCTACCGGCGCGCAGATTTCCAAACAGGTCGACTTCATCGAAGCAAGTCTCGGCCTCGCCAAAGGCGAAGCGGTCTTGGATGTTGGTTGTGGTCTAGGCCAGCACGCGATCGAGCTTGCGCGGCGCGGTTACCTGGTGGTGGGGATCGATCTCTCGCTGCCAATGATCACTCGCGCGGCGGAAGATGCGCAGCAAGAAGGGCTGCGCATCAACTTCTTGCATGCGGATATTCGCGAGATGGCGTTCCAAGGGATGTTCGACGCCATAGTCTGCGTCGGAACGACCTTCGGTTTCTTCGATGAAGAGGGCAATCGTGACGTGCTCTCGCGTCTGTGCCACGCCCTCAAGCCCGGCGGCAGGGTGCTGCTCGACGTGGTGAACCGCGACTACGTGATCCGTTCACAGCCAAACCTGGTTTGGTTCGAGGGCGACGGTTGCGTGGTGATGGAGGAGAGCGACTTCAACTACTTCACATCGCGTCTCTCCGTGAAGCGCACGATGATGCGCGAAGACGGGCGCCAGAGCGATGTCGAGCATTCAATCCGGCTCTATTCGCTGCACGAGCTCGGCCTACTGTTGCAACAAGCGGGATTTCGCGTGAACGAAGTGAGCGGACAAGAGGCGACGCGCGGCGTCTTCTTCGGCTCGCATTCAGCGCGGCTGATCATGCTCGCCGAGCGGCGGGTCGCCAAAGGTCAGAGTGGGGCGGCTGGGCCCGGTGCCGACGGTGAGTTAAACGGCAGCGAAAGCTCGAAGTAGTTAGTTCGCTTCGAGCGTGCCTTCCAGCGCGTACTGCAGACTGCAGGGCAGAATCGTGTAGGTGCCGCCTTGCACCGCCAGCGCTGCAGAACAGTCGGCGCCGGTGGCGGGCATGACCGAGATGGTGTCGGTGCCCGTGAGGTCGGCGCCGCCCACGCCGGCGTCGGAACCTGCGTCCGTGGTCTCGGCGACCATGCCGCCATCAGCGGCGGTGGTCCAGCGCCGGTGCAGCGTTCCAGCCAGAGTTTCGATCGTGAGCAAAATGCAGTGGGTCTGCTTGAGGTCGGGATTCGCCTGGCCCGATAGGAAGTCCGAGGGCTGCAGATCTTGCTTGGCCTGGACCGTCGTACCCAGGTCGGTGCTCTGCTCGACCTGGAAGTTGAAGTTGCCGGCGCTCCCGAGGGCGCCGGAGGCAGCCGCCAGCTTGCCGGCCTTCCAGGAGGTGACGCCAGCGTTCTGGCGCAGCTCCGCCACGTAGGAGAGTAGGTTCTTCGCGGGCAGGGCGGCACCGCAGGTGTTCGAGACCAGCTGCCCTTTCACAGCATATCGGCCGATGACCTCGCCGCCTGGCTGCTGCTTCACGCAGCCGAGCGCAGAGAGTGCCGAAACGGAGAGGCCTATCCATGCGAACGCACGTGCTGCTTTTCGGACGCGCATGTGCACGGAGGTAACGTCAGCAGCACAACCCGTCAACAAAACTGCAGGTGACCGCTGCTTGGCGCGCGCGCCGAACGTCACCCGCGCGGGCGGCTACTTCGATCGTCGACGCTTGAGCTAGACTGCGCGACTCGATAAGCCGCGCCAGCCCCGATCAC
>JADGRG010000721.1 GCA_017881145.1 Sandaracinaceae bacterium
CGATAAGCTGGTCAGCCAAAGCTGCGCGTTCCAGCACTCGGGAGCGGCCGGTCTGGGCGAGAACCTCGCCGAGTTCGGCGGTCAGAAAGCGACTGTCGACCAAGTCGTCAACGGTTGGGCTGGCGAAGTCTCTTGCTGGACCTACGGCCAGTTCATGAAGACCGACGCGTGCAACACGGCCTGCACGACCGCGCAGCACTCCAATGGCTGCGGGCACTACACGCAAGTGGTTTGGCGCAAGACGACCCAACTCGGATGCGGCATGGCGACCTGCTCCGATTCACTGCACACCGAGATCTGGGTGTGCAACTACACCCCGCCCGGCAACTACATCGGTCAGTACCCCTACGCCAAGTGACGGGAGCGGCGCCCGCGGCGCAGGCGGGTATATAATCTAGCCGCGGAAGCGATCGGTCGCCGCCACCAAGTGGTGCACGATCTCCGGCTCGAAGGCGGAGTGGCCGGCGGTCTGCGCGATGTAGACTTCGGCTTCGGGCCAGGCGCGATGCAGCGCCCAGGCGGTTTCCATCGGACACACCATGTCGTAGCGGCCTTGCACGATCACGCCTGGGATGTGGCGGATCCGGGTCGCGTCTTCGAGAAGCTGGTTATCCCGCTCGAAGAAACCCTTGTTGACGAAGTAGTGGCATTCGATGCGCGCGAAGGCCAGGGCGAACTCGTCCTTGCTCATGGAGTTGCGCATCTCCGGGCTCGGCCGCAGCGTGCTGGTCACCGCTTCCCAGAGGCTCCAGGCCTTGGCGGCAGTCAGGCGCAGCCCGGCATCGTCGCTCGTAAGTCGTTTGTAATAGGCGCGTAGCAGATCGCCGCGCTCTGCGGGCGGGATCGGCGCGAGGTAGTGCTCGAAGGCTTCCGGGAAGATGCGGCTGGCGCCGTCCTGGTAGAACCAATCGATCTCGCGCTGCCGAAGCGTGAAGATGCCGCGCAGGATGAGCTCGGTGACTGGTTCGGGGTGGCGCTCGGCGTAGGCCAGCGCAAGCGTGCTGCCCCAGGAGCCGCCGAAGACTTGCCAGCGCTCGATGCTGAGGTGCTCGCGCAGGCGCTCCATGTCGGCGACCAGGTCCCAGGTGGTGTTGCGGTCCAGGCAGGCGTGCGGGGTGCTCTTGCCGCAACCGCGCTGGTCGAAGAGCACGATGCGGTAGGCGCTGGCGTCCCAGAAGCGTGCTTGAGCCGGCGTGGTGCCGCCGCCTGGGCCGCCGTGGACGAAGAGCGCGGGCTTGCCGTGGGGGTCGCCGTATTGCTCGAAGTAGATCTCGTGCAGGTCGTCGACGCGCAACGAGCCGCGGTCGTAGGGCGCGACTTCAGGGTAGGGACCACGCAGGAGCTGGGAGTCGTGCATCGCGATGGCTCGGTCTTCTGAGGTTATAGCTTTTCGAGCGCGTAAAGCACGGCCGGCGAGCGCTCATGCACGAAAAGACCGCCGCCCGCGGGGCTGAACGACTTGCGCAGCTCTCGCCGATAGAAGCTAGCCGGACGCAGATAGACGGCGCTGTCGGTTCGCCTGCGATCGCAGGCTTCGGCCCAGTCTTCTTTGGTCAGCGCTTCGAGGTAGAGGCAGCCGCGGCAAAGCCGGCCGAGGTTGTCGATGGCAGCCACAGCTTGTGCGCGGGTCAGGTACTGCAGCACACCTTGGCAGACCACCAAGTCGTAGCGGCGGCGCGACTTCCAGTCGACCACCGAGCCCGGCTCGAAGCCGTAGCGCTCGCAGAGGTACTCGCTGCGTTCGACGCCCGTGTACGTGGCCTGCGGAAACTCGCGCGCCATCACCTTGCGCAAGTGTCCGAGGCCACAGCCGAGATCGAGCACTGAGCGCACCGGCTGGCCCAGATAGCCGAGGTAGCTCGCGACGAAGCTTCCCAAGCGCTGGGCGTCCGCTCGGCTCGCCACGCGAGTGCGCGGGTCCTCGTAGTAGCGGGCGTAGTAGTCCTTATCGAAAGCGAAGCGGCGTTTCATCGGTGGCTCGGGCTCAACACTCTCTACACGCCTACGGCGCTCGGACCCCAGATGTATTTGTGGAGCTGCAGCTGCACGCGCACGGGCAGGCCGTCTGCCAGCGTCCACTCCACCAAGTCTTTGGGATCGAGCGCGCCGAAGACTGGGCTAAAGAGCACGGTGTGCACGCGCTCTGCCAGCTTCTCGCGCAGCAGAAGCTCGCGCGCCCAGGTGTAGTCCTCGCGATCGCGGAGCACGAACTTCACTTCGTCGCGCGGCGTGAGCAACGGCAAGTTCTGGTAGCGGTTGCGCCCCGATTCGCCACTGCCGGGAGCTTTCAGATCGACGATGCGATGCACTCGCGGATCGATGCCCGAGATGTCGCGCTCGCCGCTGGTTTCGAGCAACACGGTCTTACCCGCATCGCAGAGCTCGCTGAGCAAGGGCCACGCTCCGGCCTGCAGCAGGGGCTCGCCACCGGTGAGCAGCACCAGCTGCGTGCCGAGCTCCAAGGTGCGCGTGAGGATCTCGGCGCGGCGCAGGCGTGTGCCGCCGGTGAAGGCTTGCGGCGTGTCGCAGTAGGTACAGCGCAGGTTGCAGCCGGTGAGGCGAATCAGCGTGCAGGGCAGCCCGGCAAAGCTCGTTTCGCCCTGGATCGAGCGATAGATTTCGTGGACGACGAGAGTGTCGGTGCTCATCTGGCTCATGCGGCTCAGGGGCCGGCTTGGGTTGTGACGCGGCAGTAGATGCGTTCGGAGAGCTTGCGGGTGAACTCGGTGAGGGCCGCGAGCATCCGAGCCTGAACTGGCAGACCGGTGTCTGCAAGGTCGTCGGCTTCGGCTGGATCCCGCTCGCGATCGTAGAGCTCTCGAGCGCCGGTGATGCGATTGACGATCAGTCGGTAGCGTTCGTTCGTGACCGACACCTTGGGCTGGTAGTCCTCGGCGCTCTGCTGCACCAGAGCGATGCGGTTGACCAGCGAGCGCGCGTCGCGGATGGGGCTGCGTGCCAGCTCGAAGAGCGCAGAGCCGCGGACCGGGAAGGCGACGCTGAAGGCGAAGCGTTCGGCGTGCGGATCGGGTGGCTGCAAGAGGCTGCGCGCCTGCGTCGCTCCGGATGCGGTGTTGGTCCAGTCGAGGATGGTCGGTGCGATGTCCCCGATCTCCACCATGGCGTTGGAGTGGCCGGCAGCGACGCCGGGTGCGTGCACCATCAGCGGGATGTCGGTGATGAAGCGGTTCAGATACACGTGGTGGCCCATGTAGCCGCGCTCGCCGAGGCCTTCGCCGTGGTCGGCAAACACGATGATGAGCGAGTCGCGAAAGTAGTCCGTCTTGCGCAGGTGATCGATCAGCCGGCCGATCTCGTGGTCGACGAGCGAGACATCCGAGAGGTAGTTGTCGCGGGCGTGCTCCGCTGTGGAGTTCTCCCTCAGCGATTCGTGCGGCTCGTAGTAGTGGATCCAGGCGAACACGCGCTCTTTCTTGTGGCGCAGCACGCCGCCGAGCTTGCCGATCAGCCAAGACGTCTGGTCGTTCGCGGAGGCACCGCGCTCGGTCTCGGCGCCTTGGGTGAAGAGCCGGGGCACGATCGGCTTGCTGAACCAGTAGTTGTCCGGCAGCGAAACCAGCTGGCGCGTGAAGCGATTTCGCGTCTGCGTGAGCACGTTGTCCGGCAGACGCGGCGCGAAGAGCACCTCGCTCGGACTCAAGCCCGTCAGCGCCGACGCCAGCGCAAAGAGTGTCGCTGGGTAGCTCGTCACTGCGCGATCGAAGACCAGGCTCTGCGCTGCCAGGGCTTGCAGCGCAGGTGTGACCGGCTGGTCGCCCCGCTTCGCGTCGAGCGCGTCTTTGCGCAGCGCATCGACGCTGATCAGGAACACGTTGCGTCGCGCTGGATTCGCCGGGCGCTTGGCAAGCTGCTGCGCGTTTGCGGCGCGCTCGGCAGTGCATGAGAAGCGTTCGGGATGCGAGATGTCGATGTTGGCGAAGTCGACGGGCTTGCCGGGACTCACCTGCAACGCAGTCAGCGCGGCGATTGCACCAGTATGCGCGAACATGGCTTGTGCGCGGGTGAGGGCATGGGGCGTGGCTTGCGCGAGCGCAGCCAAGAGCGGCGTGAGAAGCAAGACCAGCAGCAGCCGGAGCCGCACGCCGAGCTGCACGTAGAGCGCGTAGAGCAGCGTCGCCGACAGAGCCCACGCGCTCGGCAGGAGAAAGCGAGCCAGGAACGCGTACTGACGCAGGCGATGGTCGAGCTCCAGCAAGAGCACCCCGAGCGCGCCTGCGCCGACGGCCAGCGCGATGCCGAGCTGCGCTGTGGCAGGCACCTTCGACATCCGAGTCTTGATCGAGGCCGGCAGCCGAAAGCCCGGGGCCTGCGAAAGCCACAGGTGCAAGACCCAGAGCCCCAGGTTCGCGATGAGCAGCGCTGCGAAGAGGGCAGCACGCAGCGGGATGGCCGCGGCCGAGTCGATGATCTGGTTGCCCGTCGTCAGTAGATACGCTTGCCGCCAGCTGGGCACGGCGAGCGCAGCTGCCAGCAGCGCGACGCAGAGCACTTCGCCGCGTCGAAAGAAGTGCAAGAGCAAGCGCCGCAACGCGTGCCACAGAAGGAGGCCCGCACTGGCGTAGAGGCTGAAGTAACAGGCCAGTCGCGTCAGGTAGGCGAGCCCCCCCAGCGTCTCCGCCGGACCGAAGCTCGCATCGCGCATCTCCAGCGCCTGCACGCCGAGCCAGCCAAGCGTGGCGCAGAGCAACCACCCCGAGAGCTCCGACAAGCCCCGAAACCGCGGCTCGAAGCGTGCCCGGGGCGCACTTTCCGCTGGGCTACGCTTCAGATCCGCCACGACACCGAGACGCGCGAAGGGGTGAAGGCGCTGGCCGCACGTGCGTTCTGCGGCACTCGGGTGGGCAACGACATGGGGGTCACATGGTACACGCAGGCTGGTGCGTGCGTCGGCATGAAACGAGTGAAAAGCGCGCAAGACTCGGGGCAGCATGGGCGCACTCTGAGCCGCGAGCGTGCCCGGCAAGGTTCCGGCGTTTCCGCGTTGACGGCCCGTGGCGGGCGTGTATTGTCGTCGCGTCTGTAGGGAGGAGTGGCCGAGTGGCCTATGGCGGCGGACTTGAAATCCGTTGAGCTCGCAAGGGCTCCAGGGGTTCGAATCCCTTCTCCTCCGCCACTTCGAAACTTCGCGCCTTCCTGTGTGTGCCCGCTCCAGAGACGCTTACGCTTGACGAGGAGATGACCATGAACGACGCGGTCGAAACGATTCTCTCGCACTACTCTTCCGAGACCCCAGGTGTGCTCGCGAATCTGCGCCGGATGATGAACACCGGCGCGTTGGCCGGCACCGGCAAGTTCGTGATCCTGCCGGTCGATCAAGGCTTCGAGCACGGTCCGGCTCGATCCTTCGCGCCGAACCCCGCCGGTTACGACCCGAGCTACCACCCGAGCCTCGCGGTGGAAGCCGGCTGCAACGCCTACGCTGCGCCGCTCGGCTTCATCGAAGGTTGCGCGCGCGAATACGCCGGCCGCTTGCCGCTGATCCTGAAGCTCAACAACAGCGACTCGCTGGGCGGCCCTGACGAGCCGGCCTCCGCGCTCACGGGCTCCGTCAAGGACGCGCTGCGCCTCGGTTGCTCGGCGATCGGCTTCACGATCTACCCGGGCTCCGGTAACCGCAACACCAGCTATCAAGAGATCCGCGACCTGATCGGGCAGGCGCGCGAAGTAGGCCTGCCCACCGTGCTCTGGTCGTATCCGCGCGGCGGCAAGCTGAGCAAGGATGGCGAGACAGCCCTCGACATCGTGGCCTACGCAGCGCACATCGCCTGCCAGCTCGGCGCGCACATCGTCAAGGTCAAGCCGCCCACCGCGCACATCGAGCACAGCGAGGCCAAGAAGGCCTACGAGAAGGTGCCCGCCTCGACGCTCGCCGAGCGCATCCGCCACGTCGTACAGGCGTCATTCAACGGTAAGCGCATCGTGATCTTCTCGGGCGGCCCGGCCAAGGGCACCGAGGAAGTGCTGGCCGAGCTGCGCGAGACCCACAAGGGCGGCGCTTTCGGCACCATCATGGGTCGCAACTCGTTCCAGCGCTCACGCGCGGACGGCGCGGCTTTGCTCAAGTCGGCAATTCAGATCTTCAAGAGCTGAGCGCCCAGCGGGTCAGCGATTGCTGGCCGGCTAGTGACAGGTTCGCCGAGCAGCCTGCGGCTCTCGGCTAGCGCGCCGACGGCGTAGCAAGCGCAGGGCGAAGACGCCTGCGAGCGCGGCTGCGAGACCGGGCGTGGGCGTTTGTCGCTTTCCGCTCACTGAGCAACTCGCGCAGCCGCCGCTGCCCGGCGGCAGCGTCCCCTTCGCGGCGTCGGTTCTTGCAGGTGTCCCGGCATCCGGCTTGTGCGGGCTCACCGGCACGACACCCATGCCAAGCGCGCTCAGGTCGTTGCCGGCCTCGGCGATGGGCCGCGTTCGGCTGCAGGAATCCACGCGCAACTTGCCGTCCTCTTCGCTCGCGTAGACGAGATAGCTCTGGTCCAGCGCGAACGCATACCCGCAGGCGGGTCCCTCGATCGGCGTCAGGACCGTGACCTCTTCGGTCTCTACGCCTTTCCAGCTCCGCACCACGCCCACGCGTACCGCATACGTGATGGATGCCTGTCCGGCATCGGCAGGCTGGGCCGTGATCGCCAGCACGCGGGCCTCGAAGACGCCAGCAGCGGCGTGGAATGCATCGATCACGGGCGGTGGTGGGGCGCATTTGCAGGCATGCGCCTGTGAGACCGCCGCCCACGGCAAGGCCAGCACCAAGAAAGCTCCAAGAACCCAGCGCATCGAAAGCCTCCACCGCGCGTTGACAGTGCTCGCGCAATCGTTACATAACTCCGCGTCCAAACGGGCCGAAAACCTAGGGATTCGATCCGGTTGGAGTTGGTGGACACGGACACGGACACGATGGAGAGGTGACCGAGTGGCCGAAGGTAGGCGCTTGCTAAGCGTCCGTAGGGTCAAAAGCTCTACCGAGGGTTCGAATCCCTCCCTCTCCGCAAAACTGCATCGTCTGAGGCGCGATCCGCGTCGCGACTCGGTTCCGGGCCCTGCGGTCCGTGCTCACGTACCGGTCACGTACGCTGCGCGCGGTCCTCGGGCCCGGAACCGATTCGCTTGCGTCTCACGCCCCATACGACGCGGTTTTCGTTCGCGTCTCACTCGCCCAATTCTTGGCAAGGGGATGGATGGCTGGAGGTTTGCTTGGGGCGGGGGCGTTGACAGGTGGGCGAAGTCGGTTAAGCTGCCGGCCCTTTCTGAATGCGGCCATAGCTCAGCTGGATAGAGCGCCAGTCTA
>JADGRG010000722.1 GCA_017881145.1 Sandaracinaceae bacterium
CGATCGACAGGCAGAGCTGCACCGCCGAGATGCGCGCGCCAGAGCAGTCGAGGCCGCGACGCGCGTCATTCCCGAGCAGGAAGTACCGAACAACCGGCCTCGACCAGATGCGGGTGGGACGGTCGTCATGCCGACGCAGCGCTGCACGGCGGATAACAAGCGGAGCGCTCAGTGCGGCTGCAAGACTGCGAAGGGCCAGCACTGCCACACGCACATGCGCCTGCAAGATGGAGTGCGCGTGACCAAGTCCACGGTGGCGCGTGCGGGCGACGGCCTCTTCGCGGCGCGCGACTTCGAGCAGGGCGATCACCTCGCTGACTACACGGGCAACGAGCTCGTCATACGACAGGACGGAGACGGCGGCACGTATTGCCTGGCCCTCACGCAGCGCAGTGCGATCGACGCCGCCGCGACAAACACCGGCTACGGCCGGTGGGCGAACGACCCACGCGGCAGTGAGTGTGGGCCGAACGCCGAGTTCGTGCTCAACCCCGCGCGGCGCACCGGTCGACTGCGCGCGACGGCGCGAATCCGGAAGGGCGATGAGATCTTCGTCTCTTACGGCCGCCAGTACTGGGCTGCCTTCGGTCCCAATGCCAAGCTGTTGGCGCGGCCGGCGCCGGCTCAACCGCAGCAGCATGCGGTGGGACGAGAGGTGATCGACCTCACGGCGGTGGCCTCTAGTACCTTCTCGTCTGAGCTCGCAGCGGAGTTCGACGCCGCCTGTGCGGCTGATGCAGCGTATGCAGCGCGGCTGGCACGGGGCGACCGCGAGCACACCGACGACGACAAGGGCACTCTCGATGAGCTGGTGACGCGCGATGCGCGGTTGTTCACAAGGAGCAATGGCGCACTCTACGTGCCGAAAGGCGATGCGCTGCGCACGCGCCTGATCCGCGAGTGCCACGACTCGGCAACTGCAGGCCACCTCGGGCGCGACAAAACAGTCGAGCAGATGCAGCGTCGCTTCTTCTGGCACGGCATGACGACGCGCGTCGGCGAATACGTCACTACCTGCGACGCTTGCCAGCGCAACAAACCGAGCCAGCGACTGACGCCAGGCTTGCTGATGCCGATCGCATCGCCGACGCGTGCGGCCCATACGTGGACGATGGATCTCATCACGCAGCTGCCGAAGACTCGCGGCGGCAACGACGCCATCGTCGTCTGGGTGTGCAAGTTCTCGAAGCTGCGACACTACGCCGCATGCAAGACAGCAATCAGCGCTCCTCAGCTGGCGCGGCTGTTCCTCAGCACAGTGGTGCGACACCACGGCATGCCCGAACGCATCATCAGCGATCGCGATCCGCGCTTCACGGCGCACTTCTGGCGCGCCTTCTGGACGAGCATGGGCTCGACGCTGGACATGGGCGCGGCCTATCACCCGGAGTCGGACGGACAAACCGAGAACGCGAACAAGACGCTCGAGATCATGCTACGCAGCGTGATCGACTTCACGCAGAACGACTGGGACGAGCATCTCGCGGCGGCCGAGCTCGCATTCAACAACTCGAAGAACGAAACCACCGGGTTCACTCCGTTCTACCTCGTGTATGGACGAGAGGCGCGCATGCCGATCGACCTCGCGCTCGCTCCGCTGACCAAGGCGGCCGACAACCCGACGGCGGCGGAGGCAACGGCACGCTGGCGCGCGGCTCTGCAGCAGGCGTCCGACAACACGAGCCAGCAGCAGCGACGACAGAAGACGTACGCGGACCGAACACGACGCGAAGCTCACTTTGCTGTTGGCGACCGCGTGCTGCTGTCGACGCAGCACATCAAGCTGATCGGCGAGCGCAAGCGCGCGCGCAAGCTGACCGAGCGATACATCGGTCCGTACAGGGTGAAGCGCGTGGTGAACGCGAACGCGTATGAGCTGGAACTGCCAGCTTCGCTCAAGATTCACCCGGTGATCAACATCAGTCACCTGAAGGAGTACCGCAACGGCGTGCAACTCTTTCCCCACCGACCAGTGCGGCTCACTCGACCGGCGCCGGAGGCGATCGACGACAACGGCGCGCCGGAGTGGCTGGTCGATCGGCTGCTCGACCACCGCAAGGTCAAGCGAGGAGCGCGGCTCATCGATCAATACCTGGTCGAGTGGAAGGGCTACCCTATCAGCGAGGCGACATGGGAGCCGATCGAGAACCTCACCGGTTCGATCGAGCTGGTGACTGAGTTCAACGAGCAGCGACGAGTGCAGCTCAGTGGAGCCGAGACGAGTCTGGCGAGAACGTTCGCACAGGTGGCTCGTTCGGCATCGCCAGCGCGCGCAGCCTGAGCTGACAGCAGCGCTTCGAGGACGAAGCGCAATCTTCTAAGTAGGGGAGGATGTAACAGGCCGAGGCGTAGAAAGCGCTACCGTTTCATTGCCCGTTAATAGCAGCGCACGCTAGCTTGTTCACTCCCTCGTACGCTCACGACACATCGCATAGCATCAGCGTTTACAGTGGTTTCGGGTCCGATTCACACGGAGGGAGACAACATGTCAGGAGTGCAGACGCGCCTTCAGCGTGAGGCGCAAGCAGCGCGAGCGGCCGCGGAGCTAGCGATGGCAGCGGCTGTGAGCGGCGCGCCCCCTCCGCCTCCGCCAGGAGGAGCGGCGGCAAACCCAGCGGCGGGCTCTGTGACGGATCAGCTGCTCGCCTTCCTCGTCGCGCAGGCGGCGAACCAGCAGCAGGTGGCGGCG
>JADGRG010000067.1 GCA_017881145.1 Sandaracinaceae bacterium
AAGCGAGCCGTCCGGAGGAACCAAGCACGGGCGCGTAAGCGAGCCGTCCGGAGGAACCAAGCACGGGCGCGTAAGCGAGCCGTCCGGAGGAACCAAGGACGGGCGCGTAAGCGAGCCGTCCGGAGGAACCAAGAACAGGCGGTCAGTGAGCGGTGGCGTCGATCAGCTCGATCCCGAGGTTCTGGGCGACCTGGAAGATCCGCTCATCGCGGTAGAACTCGCCGAACACGATGCGGGTGATGCCCGTGTTGGCGATGCACTTGAAGCAATTCCAGCACGGTGAGGCGGTTACGTAGATGCATGCGCCGTCGATCCGGGTGCCGTTCTTGGCGGCCTGGATGATGGCGTTGACCTCAGCGTGGATGGTGCGGACGCAGTGGCCGTCTTCCATCATGCAGCCGGCCTCGTCGCAGTGCGGCAGGCCGCGCACCGAGCCGTTGTAGCCGGTGGAGAGGATCGTCTTGTCACGGACGATCACCGAGCCCACCTGCTTGCGGGTGCAGGTCGAGCGGCTGGCGACCTCGCGGCCGATGTTCATGAAGTATTGGTCCCAAGAAACGCGTGCGCTGCCCATGATGGATCGTGACGTAGCATTTAATGCCGAGCGGCTTCAATGCGCTGCCAGGGCGGCAGGCGGGTCTGCTGTGAAACCACTCTGTGAAAAAGCTGCCCGCAGCGCAGCTCGCAGATCGTCCGGCAGATTGCGCAGGATGAGCAGCGCGTGACCACGGCGCAGGACCTCGGAGCGCGCGCGCACGGGCGGTGCCGAAAGCTCCTGCACGCGCCTGGCAGCGTGTTCGGCCTGGTCGGCGTCGTGCTCGCTGTGCCACCGGCTGGCCCAAACCACAGCAGCCCCTTTGTCTTTGGCCTCGTAGACACGCAGACGATCGGCCTCCCAGCCGTCTGCCGCTTCTCGGCCTTGCGCCTCGTCAGCGCCTTGGCTGAAGTAGACACCCATTTCCAGCTCGCCGAGCGTGTCTTCCTGCACCCGTCGATAGCCAGCGGCTGCGATCGCAGGCAACTCCGGCAGATTGACGAGACCGGGAGCCACGCGGTGTGCGAAGCGTTCGGGGTGGAGCACTTCTTCGGTGGAGCGCGGCGGGTTAGTGTGGGCTCGGTCGACCGCGCTCCAGCCCGAAGCTCCATGCAGGCTGGCGCAGAACGAGAGGCCATCCACGTACGCGCTCAAGAGCGGCACGCGCAGGATGGCTGGCGCCTGCTCGAGCTCTGTGCCGGCTAGCGGCGTGCGGCGCACCACGTCGGAGAGCGAACGCACCTGCGCCGGATTGCCGGTCAGCTTGTGCAGTGGGATCTGCTCGCGCTCCAGCGCATAGGCGATCATTGCGAGCGTGGCGTCGCCTTCGACCAGCGCGTGGAAAGCGTTGTCGGCGTCGGTGTCACGCTTCTCATGGATGTGTGCCGAAAGCCCGAGGTTCTGGTCTTGCAGCGCATGCACCAGCTCGTGGACCAACACGATGCGCGCTTCGCCGAGCTCACCGTCGTCGTCCGCTTCAGCCTCTGCGAAGGCTCGCATCACGTCGTCACGCACGCACAAGCTCTTCGCGTCCGCATCGTAATAGCCGACGATCTGCTCACCCATCAGGCGCAAGAGCAGCGCGCGCACATCGAGACTCGCGGGCAAGAGGTCGAGCGCCGTATAGACGACGCGCGCACGCTCCAGGTCGTCTTCTTCGATCTGGCTCTCGACGTAGGCCGTGATCCGCTCGCGGTCCTGCACCAGCACGGGCACGGTGCGCGCAAAGCGCAGATTGCGGACCCGCTCGGCGCTGTGCATCAGCTCGGGAATCACGCGGGCTTCGCGCAGGGACGGTTGCCGGCTGAACCCGTGCAGGGGCGGATGCGCAGGCTTGACCGAGGGTTCGTCACGCGTTGCGACCCCGTGCACATCGCCCGCGCCATACACGGCTCCGAGCGAGTCATCGCTGGGCTTCTGGGCGGTCGTCGAGGCGCAGCCAGAAAGCGCAAGGCCCACCACGACTAGCCACGCGGTCACACGCACGGTCAAACCCCCGGCGTGCCTGCCGCCGATCTGGCCAGCCAGCTGCGTCATGCGCTGCGCCCAGTGACAACGCAGTGCAAGAGCGGACGAAACCCGAGCGCGTCGCGGAGGATCCTGCGTGCGGCTCGACAGGCAGCGTCGCGCAGTGCCTCGTCCGATGCCGGCAGACGCAGCTGTCCTATGGCTCGCTCGACCTCGGCGCAGATCTCGGCGAGCAGCTCGCCTTCTTCGTCTTCCCAGATCACGCCGCGCGTCAGGACTCTTGGTCGCGCCTGCAGCCCCCCGTCGTCGTCGACGTTGAGCGTAATCAGCGCCAAGCCGACCTCCGCCATCAGTACACGGTCGCGCAGGACGATATCGGCGAGCTCGTTGCCACCTTGGACGTGCACACGGCCGGTTTCGATGGGGCTGCCGATGCGCGCGTAGGCTTCGTCGAGCTCCAGCACCGTGCCGTTCTCGATCACGATGACTTCCGGGACCGAGAGCTCGCGAGCCAGCGCGGCGTGGCGACTGAGGTGGTGGTAGGTGCCGTGCACTGGAACGAAGGTGTGCGGTCGCAAGAGCTCGATCAGTTGTCGTTGTTCGTCTCGGCAGGCATGGCCGCTGACATGCAACGCGGGATCATCGTAGCGCTGGATGACCTGCACACCTTTGCGCTCCAGGTTGTCGATGAGCTTGTGCACCGCACGCTCGCGCCCCGGGATGATGCGCGAGGAAAGCAGCACGCTGTCGCCTTCGTTCAGCTTCAGGTAGTGGTGCGTGCCGGCAGCGATGCGGGCCAGCGCTGCGCGTGGCTCGGCTTGCGAGCCACTGGCTAGCACCAGCAAATCGGCAGCGGGGACGGCCTGCGCTAGCTCCTGCGAGACGTAGGTGGGCAGCGGCTTCGGCAAGAGACCGAGCTTCTCGGCG
>JADGRG010000068.1 GCA_017881145.1 Sandaracinaceae bacterium
CGGCCGGAGATGGCCATCGAGGCGTACCAGGAAGTGCTGGAGCTTGCGCCGGACCATGGGCCATCGCGCCGCACGCTCGAAAAGCTCTACGAGCAAACCGAGCGCCACCGTGATCTGGCTGCGCTGCTGCGGGCGAATCTCGACCAAGCCGAGGGCTACGACCAAGTCGATCTACTCTATCGCTTGGGTGAGCTCTACGAGACCAAGCTCTCCGAGCCGGCGCTCGCGGTCGAGGCCTACGAAGGCGTGCTCGGGCACCAGCCGCATCATCTGCGCACGCAGGCGGCGTTGGCGCGGCTCTTGGCAGTGGAAAGCCAGCGTCAGCGCGTGGCTGCCATTCTCGAGCCGATCTACGAGAGTCAGGGCGCGTATGCGGACCTGGTGCGCGTGCTCGAGATCCAGCTCGCCGACCGGCAGACCGCTGATGCAAAGGCCGCGCTCTTGCTGCGCATTGGTGAGCTGCACGAGTCGCGCCTCAAGGACGCGGAGTCGGCGTTTGCGGCGTACGCGCGTGCGGTCGAGAGCGACCCGAGCGACAAGCTGGCGCGCGAGGCGCTGGCGCGGGTGGCGTCCACGCGCGAGGCGTTCCGACGCCGACGCGCGCAGGTGCTGGAGCGCGCGCTCTCCACCGTCTCGGATGTGGACTTGCTGGTCGAGCTCTTGTCGGAGCTGGCTGGCCTGCTCGATCACTACCTCGACGACAAAGTTGCGGCTGAGCGCACCTACGACCGGCTGCTCTCGCTGGTTACGGGTCGCGACGAGCTCGTGCTGGAGGTCTCGAAGGCGCTGGAGCGTATCCACCTGCACAACGGCGACCATGCTCGGCTGGCCAAGGATCTGGAGCGGCAGGCAGACCTGGAGCTCGATGCCCGGCAGCAGGAGCAGCTCCTGGTCCGTCTGGCGGAGCTCTGCGAGCACAATCTGGGCGATTTGGATGGCGCGATCTCCGCGCAGCAGCGGCGGCTCAATCTCGACGACACGAATGCCGACGCGTTGCTGGCGCTTTCGCGGCTGCACGAGCGCGCGCAGCACTGGCCTGCGTTGATCGAGATCCTCGGTCGCCGCGCCCAGCTGGTCGAGGACGAAACCGAGCGTCGCCTGCTGCTGCGGCGAGTGGCCGCCGTTTACGAGGAGAAGTGCGGCGACATCGAGCACGCAATAGAGGCCTACAACGCAGTGTTGTCATCATTCGGCAACGATCACGAGACGCTTGCTGCCCTTTCGCGCCTCTACGAATCGACGGGTCGCTTCGCTGACCTGCTCACGACCTTGGAAGCCGAGGAAACACTGCTCTCGGGTGGGGCCCAGCGTGCCGCCCTGCGTTTCCGGATGGCGGAGCTGTTGCGGGAGAAGCTCGGAGAGACCGCGCGGGCGCTTTCGAGCTACGAGGCCGCTCTCGAAGACGATGCAGAGCACGCAGCGACTCTGGCGGTGCTCGACGACATCATGCGCGATTCTGCATCGAGCTTCCGCAAGGAGGCCGCACAGGTTGCCGCTCCGCGCTACGAAGCGTTGGGCCGCTACGACAAGCTGATTGCGGTACTGGAGCTCTTGGCGGACACCGGCGACGATCTGGAGCGTCTGGCGTCGCTGCGTCGCGCGTCCGAAGTGGCGGAGCACGGCCAGAACGACGTGGCGCAGGCCATGCGCTACTGCGGGCGCGCGGTGCGGGTCGCGCATTCGCAGGAAAGCCTGCCGGAGCTCCTCTCCGAGTATGAACGCTTTGCCGAGATGACCGGCAACTTCGCCGAATATGTCGTCTGCCTGCAGGAGATCGCCGAAGAGATCTTCGATATCGAGCAGAAGGTGCGTGTCTACCGACGCATCGCGGAAGTTGCGCGCGAGAAGCTCAACGACACGGCGCTCTCCCGCGCTTCGTTCCGGCGAGTGCTTGCGGAGCAGCCGGACGACATGCCGGCGCTCGACGCGCTGATCCAGCTCGACGAAGAAGCCGGTGATCACGCCGCGCTGATCGAGGTGATCAAGAGCAAGACCGAGCTCACTCGCGACCCGGCGGAACGCGCGCGGCTGCTATCGCGACAGGCCGATGTCTACGAGCGTGGTCTCGATGATCCGGAGCGCGCGATCGCAGCGCTTGAAGAAGTGGTGGCGGAAGCGCCGCTTGCGGCGGCCTATGCCTCGCTCGAACGGCTCTACCAGCGCACGCATCGGTGGGCCGACCTCGGCGCCAGTTACCAGGAGCAGCTCGATCGCGGTCACGGCGAGTCAGTTTCACTGCGCTACCGCCTTGCTCGCAACTGCCTGCAGCACCTGGCCGACACGGGGAGCGCGCTCGAGCATCTGCGCGAGGCCATCGCCGACGACTCGAAGAGCGCGGACGTGATCGCGTTGCTCGAAGCGATCATGAGCGAAGAGGGTGAGCATCGCGCCACGGCGGCGGAGATCCTCGAGCCGGGCTATCTCGCGCGCATGGAGTGGGCGAAGCTGACGGCTGCGCTGCGCGTGCGCGTCGAAGCCGAGCCCGACGTCGACGAGCGCAAGCGCTTACTCTTGCGTCTGGGCCGCATCTACGAGGAGCAACTCGAAGACTTCGAGGAGACCATCGAGATCTACGCGCGGCTCTTCGCGCTCGATCCTCGCGACGAGGAGCAGTGGGAGACGCTTTCTCGGCTCGCCAAGGTGGGCGGACAGTGGAACCGCTTGGCGAAGGTCCTGGGCGAAGCACTCAGCGAGCCGGTGACCGACGAGGTCATGGCGAGGCTCGCGCGCTACGTTGGGTCGCTCTACGACGAGCGCATCGTGAACCTGGTGAAAGCTGCGGAGTTCTACGCCAAGGCGCTGCACTTCGACTCGCAGGACCTGACGGCGTTTCGCGCGCTCGAATCTGCTTATCAGCGCAGCGGAAACCACGCCGCGCTGCTGGAGCTCTACACGCAGCAGGCGGATGTGGCTGCGACCGACGCACGGCGCATTGAGCTGCTACACAAACGCGCGCAGATCCACTCGACCGAATTCAACGACCGAAAGCAGGCGATCGAAACCTATCGAGCGATCCTGGAGCTCGATCCCCGCGACGTAAACGCCATCGCTGCCATCGAAGCGCTCTTCGCGCAGACGGCGGACTTCGAAGGCCTGGCAGAACATCTGCGCATACGCATCGAGCATGAGATCGGCGGCAAGGACGAAGTCTCGCTCAAGTTCCGTCTGGGCGACCTGCTCTGGACGAAGCTGAGCGACGAGAGCGCTGCGATCGATGTCTTCGAGGAAGTCTTGCACGTCGACCGCGGGCACGGCCTGTCGATCCTGGCGCTCGAACGCTTGGTGCAAGACGAAGCGCACACACTGCGGGTCACTGAGATCCTGGAGCCGGTGTATCGGCACCTGGACCAGTGGAAGAAGCTGATCGCCATCTACGAGGCGCGACTGCAGCTGATCACCGATCCGGTCGAGGCGATGCGTCTGCTCTCCGAGATTGCACGGCTCCACGAAGCTCGCGCGCTCGATCTCGGCGCGGCGTTTCACGCCTACGCGCGGGCGTTCGCGCGCGAGCCGGACAACGAGACGATTCGCGCCAGCGTCGACCGGCTTGCCGCGCGTCGGAACGCTTGGGACGAGCATGTGGAAGCTTACGAGAGTGCGCTCGGCGCTGCTTCCGATGAAGGTGTGAAGGCACAGCTCCTGACCACGATTGCGCGCGTTCACGACGAGAAGCGTGGCGATCCGCGCACAGCGATCCTCGCCTACGAACGGCTCTTGGCGATCGAGCCGGAGGATCCCAGCACCCTCGATGCCCTGGAAGGTCTCCACACCATGGTGGGTGACTGGCGTGGGCTCGTCGCCGTACTGGAGCGCAAGGTGAAGGCGGCGTTTAGCGGCGAGGAACGCGGCGACGTCCTGCGGCGCAGCGGCTCCGTGCTGGAGGAGTTGCTGGGCGACCAGGCAGGCGCGATCGATGCCTATCGGCGCGCGCTCCACGAGGTCGAGGACGATGCGCTTGCGCTCGAAGCGCTCGATCGGCTCTACACCGCCAGCAACCAGGCCGGGGAGCTCTCCGCAACCCTGGTGCGGCGCATCGAGCTGGCGCAGAGCCCGAGCGAGCGCGCCGAGCTCGGGTTGCGTCTCGGCGCTGTCGAAGATCAAAGTCTGCGGCGAGCCGATGAGGCGATTTTGGCCTATCGCCGCGTGCTCGACGACGAGCCTGAGAATCACACTGCCATCACTTGGCTGGCCGACCTCTACCAGCGCCAGGGCATGTGGCAGGACCTGCTCGATAACCTGGCGTTGCAAGCTGGTCTCACCCAGGACATCGCCGAGCGCGTACGGCTGCGCTGCCAGGCGGGCCGCGTGCTGGAGCACGAGCTGTCGGAGGTTGCAGAAGCCATCGAGCTTTATCGCCAGGCGCTCGAGGAAGACCCGCGCTGCGAGGACGCCGTGCAGGCTCTCATGGACCTCACGGTGAAGCAGGAGCACCGCGCGCGTGCGGCGGAGGTCGTCGAGCCACTCTTGCGGGAACACGAACGTTGGGACGACTTGGTCAAGCTCATCGAGCGTCGCATCGAGAGCATCCTCGATCCGATCGAGCGACGCGACGAGCTTTGCCGGCTGGCCGAGATCCACGAGCACGGCCGCAAGCAGCCAGCGGAGGCTTTCGATGCGCTGGCGCGAGCCCTCGCCTCAGACGCTGCCAATGGCTTCGTGCAGGACGAGCTCTCGCGTCTGGCGCAGCACTTGGGCGCGTTCGCGAGCGTGTGTCGCGTGTTCATGGAGCGCGCGCACGATCTTGCAGATCCCAACGATGCCGCCGCGCTCTACCGCCGTGCCGGACGCGTCGCCGAAGAGCAGCTCCACGACAATGCTCGCGCGATCGAAGCCTACGTGCAGGCCAGCGAGCGTGACGACGACGCGCCCGAGACGCTCTCTGCGCTGGACCGGCTCTACGCCAGGAGCGAGCTTTGGGAGCCACTTGGCGACGTGCTCGAGCGCCGCATCGCTGCGTTCGGCCCGGGCGCGGAGCGTGCGGATCTACTGATCCGACTCGGTGAGTTGCGCGATCGCGCCTTCTCCGATGGTCACGGCGCGTTCGTGGCCTACCAGGAAGTCCTCGAAAGTGATCCCGCGGAGACGCGTGCGCTTTCGGGTATGGAGCGCTTGGCGGAGCGCGACGACCTGGCTCGTGATGTTCTCGAAGTGCTGGAACGCTGCTATCGCGACACCGGTGCGCTCGAGAAGCTAGTCGGGCTCTACGACCTGAAGATTCGCCTGGCGGCGACTGACATGGAGAAGGTCACGCTGCTGCGAGCTGCGGCTGCCATCTGGGAGCAGGAGCTCGCAGACGCGGGCCACGCGCTTGCTTGCCTGCGGCGCGCCTACCAGCTCGACTGCCGGGACACGGCGCTCCTCGACGAGGTGGAGCGCTTGGCTGACGCATCCGGCGCGTGGCAGACGCTGCGCGGACTGGCCGAGGGACTGATCGACAGCGGTGCGATCGAGGGCGGACAAAAGCGCGACGTGGCGCTGCGTGCGGCTCGCTGGTACCGCGAGCAGCTCGGCGACCCCGAAGGAGAAGAGCGCTGTCTGCGAGCTGTGCTGACGGTGGAGCCGCAGGCACTGACCGTGCACGCGCGGCTGGTCGAGCTCTTGCGTGCGCGGGGTGATAACACGCTCTTGCTGCGTGCGTTGCGCGCGTTTGGCGAGGTCGAGCCGGATCTTGCTGAACGGCATGCACGACTCTCGGAGGCCGGTGGTCTCGCGCTTGCGCTCGGCGATGCGGAGGCGGCTCTGCATTCATTCGAAGCAGTCTTGGAAATCGCCCCCAAGGACGAGCATGCGCTGCTGGTGCTCGCGGACCTTCGTGGCGCAGCCGGCCGGATCGCCGAGATGGTGCAAGTCCTGAGCCGTGCGCTCGAAGTCACGGCGGACGCAGCGTCTCGAGTGGCGCTCTGCTACCGCATTGCTGAGGCGCAGCAAGGTTTGCTGCATGAACCCGAGCACGCCGCCGCGACGTATCGCATGCTCCTCGACGAGCATCCTGAGGAGACCCGCGCCGCGCTCGCACTCGAAGCACTCTGCGACCAGCTGCAGCGTTTCCCCGAGCTCGAAGCACTCTTGCAGCGGCGCCTCTCGCTGGCCCCGAACAGCGAGGAGCGCATCGCGGTGCGGCTCCGCCTCGCGCCTCTGGCTGAACTGCGCTTAGGTCAACCCAGCGCTGCCATCGAGCAGCTCGAGGAGGTCCTGCGCGAAGTCCCAGATCACGCGCTGGCATCGCTGGAGCTCGAACGCCTCTACCGAGGCTCAGAGCGCTACCAGCAGCTGGCGCAGCTTCTTCAGGCCCGCGCCGACCGCGCCATCGCAGCTTCGGACAAGCCGCGCGCCATCGCGGAGCTGTGGGTGTTGGCCAAGCTTCGCGAGGAGACCATGAACGACCCGGGCGGCGCCACCGCGTCGCTCGGTCTCATCCACGGGCTTGCTCCGCGCGATCCGCAGGCGATCGCCGAGCTCGTGCGACTGCATCGGGGCGCCGAACACTTCTCGGAAGTCGCGCGCTATCTGCAAGTGTTGATCGAAGTGCAGGCGCCGAACGAGGCCGTGGCTACGGCTCATGCACTGGCCGAGCTTGCGATGACGCGGCTTGCGGATCCCGCGCGAGCCGAGATTGCCTTGCGTCAGGCACTCGCGCTCGACCCCAACCGCAGCGAGAGTCGCGACCGGCTGCAAGCGCACTTCGAGACCACGCAGGAGCTCGACAAGCTGGCGCAATTCCTCGCTGAGCAGGTCGAGGCCAGCGGCGTGCCGCGTGAGCAGGTGCCGCTCTTGCATCGCATCGCCAGTCTCTACTCCGAGAAGCTTCACGACCCCGCGCGTGCGGTCACCTACCTCGAGCGCGCAGTTGTGCTCGCGCCGGACGACCGGGCAGCGTTGCTCGCGCTCTGTGATCTCTACGTGGCTGCCGAGCGGCATGGAGATGCCATCCCGGTGCTCGAGAAGATCATCGCCGGATACAGTGGTCGTCGTGCCAAGGAAGTCGCTGTCTACGAGCACCGCCTGGCCAGGGCCTACGAGTCCGGTGGACAAAGCGAAGAAGCACTCAAGCACTATGATGCGGCGCTCAAGATCGATCTGACCAGCGTGCCGGTGTTGCGTGATCTCGGGAGGCTCTGCTTTGCGCGCGGCGATCTCGATCGCGCGCAGAAGACCTATCGGGCGCTCCTCCTGCAGAAGCTCGGTTCCGACGTTGGCATTCAGAAGGCAGATGTTTACTTCCACCTTGGAGAGATCTCCGCCAAGCAGGGCGACAAGGTGAAAGCCAAGGCCATGCTGGAGCGGGCCATCTCCGAGGCAGGACAGCATCCTGCCGCCAAGGCGTTGCTCGAAGGGCTCTGTGGTCGTCCCATGGTATCGGGTCAGGTCTGCATCAACGGCGAGCTTTGTGCTGCCGCCGACGCCAAGATCTCGGTCTTCGACCGCGGGTTTCTCTACGGCGACTCAGCGTTCGAGGTGCTGCGCACCTACGACGGTGAGCCTCACCGGGAACGTGATCACCTGATCCGCCTGCAGACTTCCTGCGAACGCCTGCTGATACCGATCACGGCGACCATCGAGAGCCTCTCGCGCGACCTGCATCGCACCATCGCTGCCTCCGGCTTGCCAGAGTGCTATCTGCGCGTGATGGTGACGCGCGGCGTGGGGCCGTTGGGCTTGGACTTGCCTGAAGCGCACGAGCCGAGCGTGCTCGTCTTCGCGCTGCCGCTGCATGTGCTGCCCGCCTCCGTTTACGAGTGGGGGATTGCGGTGGGCTTGGTGCAGGTCGGCCGCACCGCAGACGGCACGTCGGCCGCTGGTGCCAAGGCCAGCAACTACCTGGCGAGCTTGCTCGCGCTGCACGAGGTGAAGCAGCGTGGCTGCGCCGAGGCGGTGATCGTCGATGGCTCCGGCGCGGTGGTGGAAGGAGCAACCAGCAACGTATTTCTGGTGCGCAACGGTGAGCTCTGCACGCCTCCCATCGAGGCCGGCATTCTTGCTGGCATCACCCGCAAGTCAGTGCTGGCGCTCGCTCCAGGTCTAGGCCTCGTCGTGCGCGAGCACCGCCTGCAGCCAGCGGACCTGCATGCTGCAGAGGAAGTGTTCATCACCAGCTCGATCCGGGAGATCGTGGCGGTGGTGCGCGTCGATGGCGTCGAAGTCGGTGGCGGTCGGCCGGGTCCCGTCACGCGCCGTTTGCTAGAGGCCTATCGGGCGGACGCTCGTCGCACGGGTTGAGCATTCTTCGCGCCTGACGCTCTCGGCGTTGTGACGGCGCACGGCTTCGCGTCGAACTACGGTGTCTTGCAGGTTGCGTCGACCACGACGTCCGCGCTGCTGACGCACTTATCGAGCGCGTCGAGAACACCTTGCATGAAGGCGTCGGCGTCGTGCAAGGGAGCGGGCGCTGCGCCGACGTTGTAGCGGTGTGTGGTGAGGCTGCGGTTGCGCACGAGCTCGAGCGTCATGGTTGGCTCGTCGGCGCAGCCTGGGCAACCGTAGGTGTCGGCCAAGGACACGCCGACCAGCTGCGTGCCAAGAGTGCGCGCGTGCTCGTGTGCCACGGCGGTCAGCACGCCGCTGTTGTGCCGAGAGCAAGGCGTGCCTGCGCTCTCGCAGACGGTGAGAAGAGCGCTGTCGCAGCCTGCTGCCTGTGCGGCGAGGGTGAGCGTGAAGCGACACGCGCCTGCGCAGCGGCCGTTGTCGCGGGTTGCGCCCGAGAGCATGGTGTCGCGCGAGCGGTCGTTGCATTGAGTTGACGGGTTTTGGCAGGCGCCGCCCACACAGGCGTCCTGCCAGAGCTGGCCGCCGTCCGCTGCAGGGTGAGGTGACGCAGCCGCGCCGGCATCAACGCGCACGGCTGCGTCGGTTGAGCCTGTCGAGCTTGTTGAGCCAGCGTCTGCAGGCTGGCCCGGCTGTACCTTGCCAGCGTCACGGAGCTTGAAGTCTTGTCCAGGCGTGGCTTGGGTGGTGTGAAAACACCCCGCAAGGCCAACAAGGCCAACAAGGCCAAGGCCAAGCACAATGCACGCAACCAGACGCATGCCGGCAAGCAGAGCACGAATCGACGACGACATCACGCGCTCAGCTGCATTTGGCCCCGAGCAGCTCCTGGACTTTCGCCACCAGCGTGCTGATCTCGAAGGGTTTGGCCACGAACGCGGTTCGCTCGTCCAGTGCAGCCGATGCTGCACCTGCGGCCGAGAAACCGCTGAGTAGGATGACCGGCACGCTTCGATCGAGCGCGCGCACGGCGCGCAGCGCTTCGAGGCCATTCATGCGGGGCATCGTCAGATCGAGGAGCAAGATAGACAGCTCGTTTCTGCGCCGCATGAAGATCTCGACCGCGGACGCACCGTCCTGCGCCACCACGACATCTAGACCCGTCGAGCGCAGGATCTCCTCGGTCAGGCTGCGGATCATCGGTTCGTCGTCGGCCAGCAGCGCAAGGCCGCGTAAGTGGAGAGTGCCGGCGTCGGTGGGTGCGTTGCTGCGTGCCGCTGCCGGCTGGCTGCTTGCCGGAAAGAGCACCCGCAGGAGCGCTCCCTTCGCCGGCATGCTCGCGACGTGGATGGCGCCGTGGTGTGCGCGCACGATACCGAGCACCGAGGCCAGGCCAAGGCCGCGGCCGGCGAACTTCGTGGTGAAGAAAGGGTCGAAGAGGCGGCTGCGGGTGGCGTCATCCATGCCGCAGCCGTTGTCGCTGACCTCCAGGAATACGAAGTTGCCGGGGCCGGCGGTCGCGTCGAGGTGGGCTGCGCGCAAGTCCTCCGCACTGACGTCCATCGTGCCCGTGCGAACGCGGATCTCTCCTCGCGGGCTCGCCCCGAGCGCGTCGGAAGCGTTGGTCAGCAGGTTCATCAGGATCTGTCGCACGTGGCCGATGTTGCCTTCGATCGCCGGAGTGTCAGCTGCCAGATCCAAGATCAGCCGTGCGTTGGCCGAGACCGAGATCCGCAGGAGCTCGACCATGTCCCGCACCACCTCGGCCAGGTCGAGCGGCTCGACCATCACGGGGTTGCGACCCGCATAGGTGAGCATCTGCTGGGTCAGCTCACTGGCGCGCAGGGCGGCAATGCGGATCTGATCGAGATGCTCGCGGGCCGATGGGTTCCCTTCGGTGTCTGCCAGGCCGAGCTCGGAGCGCCCCAGTATGACCAGCAACAAATTGTTGAAGTCGTGTGCGATTCCACCGGCCAGCCTGCCCAAGTTTTCGAGCTTCTCGGCCTGTATCACCCGTTCCGCCAGCTCCTGCCGCTCGGCCTCGGCGCGTTTGCGATCCGTCAGGTCGCGAAATGCGGTGATACGCGCTGGTTGTCCCTGGTAAATGATGTTTCGTCCCAGGATCTCGACAGGAAACGTGCTGCCGTCCTTCCGGACAGCGACCGCTTCGTAGGCTTGCTCTCGGCCTTGGCGGATGGATTCGAGGACCAGCTGGCCGCTCTCGGGCGTGGTGAAATCGAGCGGCGTCCGACGCAGCGCTTCCTCTCGTGTCATGCCGAGCAGTGCCGCGAAGGTTTCGTTCGTCTCCAAGATCTTGCCGCCGACCGAGACCGCCAGCCCC
>JADGRG010000723.1 GCA_017881145.1 Sandaracinaceae bacterium
AAGAAGCGAGGCACGTCTGCCGGATCGTGCTGACCGTCAGCGTCGATCTGCACGGCATGGGTGAAACCGAGCAGCTGCGCTTCGGCTAAGCCGGACTTCACGGCAGCGCCCTTGCCGCCGTTGTGTGAGCGCGTCACCACGTGCGCCAGGCCGCTCGCCGCGAGCGCTGCGATGCGGCTCTTCGCTGGTTCGTGAGAGCCATCGTCGACCACGACCACGTCCGCCACGTGGGCGCGCACTGCGGAGACCACGGTCACGATGGTGTCTGGGTTGTCGTAGGTCGGGATGACCACGCAGGGACGGAACGCGCTCATGGCGCGCTTCTCGTCGCAGCGAAAACCAGCGTACCCGAGGCGCAGCTCTCGCCGCTCGCGGTGATGTGGAAGTCGACTCGCGGTGACTCCGTGCCACGGACCAGCGAGAGCTGCAGTGAATCGTCGGGCCGGATCGGTCGTGTGAACTTCAGGCGTCGCACTTCACGTGGCGCGCCTAGCTCGGGCCACGCCTTGTGGGCTTGTTCGACCACCAGCACCTGCAGCTGCGCGACGCCTGGCAGGATCGGGTCGCCCACGAAGTGACCCTCGAAGTAAGCTAGGTTCCTGGGCACGTGGACGTTCACCAGCAGCTCCGTGCCGCTTGGTGTCGCGCGCGCTGTGACCGGTCCAACGTCGAAGTCCCGACGTGCGGTGGATGCCGCTGACGGCGGCGAATCCGAAAAGAGAGCTTGCAGCGTCGCTTTGGGCAGCTTGCCAGCGGCGTCGTAAGGCAGCTCGCTCACGAAGCGGTAGCGGCGGGGGAGCGCGAGCGGATCGAGCGAGCTCGACAGTGCCTGACGCAGGCCGGCCGCATCCCAGCCGTCAGCGACGACCAAGAGCGAGACCTCCACGCCGCGGACCCCACCGACGTCCACGCTGAGCGCAGCGGCGTCGCGTACGCCAGGCAATGCTCGCGCGCAGCGCTCGATGGTCGCGAGCGAGACTCGGGTGCCGGCGACCTTGACGATGTCGTCGCTGCGGCCGTGGTGGGTGAACGAGCCGTCGGCGAAGAGCTCCACGCGATCGCGTGTGACCAGCGGGGCATCGCTCGGCAGGAAGGGTGAGCGCAGGCAAAGCGTGCCAGTGGCATCGAGGCTGAGCTGCATGCCGGGGAAGGGCGTGAAGCGTGGGTCGGTCCCACGCCGGAACGCAAAGCCACCGGTTTCGGTCGAGCCAAGGATCTCGGTCGTGGTCCATCCGTAGCGCTGGCGGAGCTTGGTGGAGCAATCGTTGGGCAACGGCGCACCCGACGAGAACACGCGCGTGATCTCGGAGGCCTCGAGGCCTTCGGCGCCGGCAAGCGCCCCGAGGTGCGCGGGGACTGCGACCAGCGTGTCGGCGCCGAAGCGCTGCGCCGTGTCGAGGATGGCGCTCGGGAGCAGCGGCGTGTCGCGCACGAAGGCAAGCCCCAGCTGCCACGGCCAGAGCACGCCGAAGAGCAGCCCGTAGATATGGCGCGGCGGCACGGTCGACATCACGCAGCGTGTGTGGCCCACGCCGAAGAGCTGCGCGAGCGCCCAAGCTTCCCCGAGCAGCTGATGCGCGCTCTTGTCGAAGAACACCGGCGTGCCCGTGCTGCCGGAGGTCGTGAGCGTAACCATCCGCAGCTCTGCGGGCACGGCGGCAATCGCCTCACCCGAGCTTGCCGTGGATTGGCGAAGTGCCACGCGAAGGTCGAGGCCATCGGCGTCACCGTCGTGCAGACAGTGCGCGATGTTGCGTGTTTCCATCAGCTCGGCAAGCGCAGGGGTCTTCTGTGTGTGGGCGAGCACAGCGGTGCAGCCGCGCCGCAGGCACGCCAGGATGGCCACCGCAAGACGATAGCGATCGCTGCACACCACCAGCACGTCGCTTTGCACTTGGAGTTGCGTCGCCAAGCAGCTGACATCGGCCTGCAGCTCGGCGAGCGTCTTGTCGCCTTCGCCGCCGACTGCAACCACGTCGTGCAAGTTACCAAAGGCGTGTAGTGCGTAGGCCGCTGGGCTCATGGCGCCACTCCGCCGCGTCCCAAGAGCGCTTGCAAGAGGCGGTCGATGGGCCCGGTGCCGAAGCGTCCGAACCGCGACTTGCGCACCACGTACTCGGTCGCGCCGAGCAGGCCCATCAACACGTAGGCAAGCAGGCCCGTGTAGGCGGCCCACCAGCTGAGCGGCGCAAGCCACGCCAAGAGCGTCGCTATCGTAGCGTTGCAGCAGAAGAACCCGCACCAGACCACGGTCACGCTGCGGCAGTAGCGAACCTCTTCGGCGCTGAGGTCGTCCACCTGCATGCGGGCGAAGCGCTCGACGATGGGCATCTGTGCCCGCAGCGACGCCGCAAAGCTACCCAGTAGCACTAGGCTGATCAGCACCGGCATGGCGAAGAGGAACCGGGCGTCGTTGAGCGCGAAGGAGAGCGCAAACAACGGCAAGAGCAGTGCTGGGCCCTTAAGGGCGGAAGCCGCATGCTGGCGGCTTCCGCCCGGGAGCTTCAGCACGGCACCCGTCACCACCAGCGCAGTCAGGACCAGCGTGAGCTGGCGCGTCCCGAAATGTGTGAGCCCGAAGTAGACGGCGGCGGGATATGCCAACGCGAAGAGTGTGCCCAAGATCGCCAGCGGCACGCGCATGGTGATCACCCCCCGGCTCATCAAGACACGCGCGGCGGATCGACGCCGGCGGGCGCCACCTGGAGATGTCGGTACACCACCTCCACGACATCTGCCACGGTGCGCACGCTGCGCAGCTCTTCTTCTGCGAGACGCCGGCCGGTCATCTCCTGCAGACGCACCGCCATGTCGATGGCGTCGATGCTGTCGAGGTCGAGGTCGTTGATCAGGTGCGCGTCCAAGTGGATGGCGTCGGCCGGCAATTCGAAGAGCTCACCCATCACGCGCTGCAGGCCAAGCAGCACCTCGTCGCGAGTCATTGCGCGACCCCGGTGCAGGTGCGCACGTACTCTGCCAGGCTCCTTACTGAGGAGAAGGTCTTGCGGTTCTGCGCGTCGTCGGCCCGGAAGGTTACGTGGTACCTGCGTTCGATCGCCATCGCCAGCTCTAACGCATCGATAGAGTCGAGCCCCAAGCCTTCGACGAAGAGTGGGGCCTCGGAATCTATATGCTCCGGCCGTACATCCTCGAGCATCAGCGCATCGACGATCAGGTGCTTGAGATCTTGTTCCAACGACGACTGCATGTAGCCACCGAGAGCTCCGACCTTGGTCGAGAGCGCCC
>JADGRG010000724.1 GCA_017881145.1 Sandaracinaceae bacterium
ACGCCCATCAAGCGCCTGCTCTTGTGCAACAACCAAGTCGTGCCGGGGCTGGGCAGCGAAGGGCGCTTGCTTGCCGCCTGCTCTGCAGCGCGCGTGGTGACCTGGACCGAGCGTTCCCGCGCGTGGATGCGTAGGCGGCTGTGGACAAAGGTGGAGATCTGAGCTCGTGCGCGAGGCTAGCAGACCGTCGACCTTGCACTCTAAGGGTGCGGACGGTGTAATCTGATCGCGATGGCCGCACCCGCCACGCAGATCAATCTCCACCAGCTCCTGCGCGCCGTCGTAGAAAAAGGCGCATCAGACCTGCATATCACGACCGGCACGCCTCCGCAGCTGCGCATCGACGGCTCGCTCATGCCGCTCAAGACGCCGCCGCTGACCCCTGTCGACACCAAGCAGCTCTGCTACTCGGTGCTGACCGAAGAGCAGAAGGTGCACTTCGAGCGCGAGAACGAGCTCGACCTTTCATTCGGCGTGAAGGGTCTGGCGCGCTTTCGCGGCAACCTCTTCATACAGCGCGGCGCAGTCGGCGGTGTGTTCCGTCAGATTCCATTTCGGAGCCTCTCGTTCGAAGAGCTCGGCTTGCCGCCGATCATCGCCAAGCTTTCGAACCTGCCTTCGGGCCTGATCCTCGTCACCGGACCGACGGGCTCCGGCAAGACCACCACGCTGGCCGCCATCATCGACAAGATCAACGCGGAGAAACGCGCACACATCCTCACCATCGAGGACCCGATCGAGTTCTTGCATCCCAACAAGCTCTCGATCGTGAACCAGCGCGAGGTGGGGTCGGACACCAACACGTTCAAGGAAGCGCTGCGCTTCGCACTGCGTCAGGACCCGGATGTGGTCTTGATCGGCGAGTTGCGCGACCACGAGACCATCGAGGCGGCGCTCAGCATTTCTGAAACCGGGCACTTGGTGCTGGCAACCCTGCACACCAATAGCGCCATCCAATCGATCAACCGCATTGTCGACGTGTTCTCGCCGCACCAGCAGGCGCAGGTCCGCTCCCAGCTCTCGTTCGTATTGCAGGGCGTGATCACGCAGATGCTGGTGCCGAATGCCACCGGCACTGGGCGTTCTTTGTCGATGGAGATTCTGATCCCCAACGCCGCCATCAAGAACCTGATCCGCGAGGACAAAGCGCACCAGATCTACTCGGCTATGCAGACCGGTCAGTCCAACTCTGGCATGCAGACCATGAACCAGTCCCTCTACAACCTCTACAGCCGACGACTCATCAGCAAGGAAGATGCGCTGAATCGCTCGCAGGAAGTCGATGAGCTCGAGATGATGATACGACAGGGCGTGCCTGCCATCCGCTGAGGCCCAAAGGAGCCGATACAGGCGTTGGACCCGATCGACACGATCGGCCGGCGCAGTGCCCTGAGCGTCCGGAGTCTGGCCAGCGTCACCAAGAAACTTGCTTTGGATTCGCACAGTTGTAGATCCGTCACCCGACCGGCCCGGGCTCCGGTCAGGAAGCCGATCGACGGTGAACCGGCACTTTTGCGGTGGGGGAGCTTGGCCACTGTGGAAATCGGCTGGAAAATCACTATCTTGTGACTCCCCGGCGAGCGCCTGGGGGCCCACGAGGATCCATGAGACGACTCAGCACTGCGATACTCTTGGTCTTCGCCAGCGCTCTTTGTGCTTCGCACGTGCTGGCGCAGGACGCGCGACAACGCCAAGCAGCCGCTGAAGCCTACGACCGCGGCACCGCCGCATATCTCGACGGCAGCTATGCAGAAGCTGCGCAGTGGTTCGAAACCGCCCACCGGATGGCGCCAGCAGCGCCAGCCTTGATGCAAGCCAGCCGGGCGCACCAGCGTGCCGAGAACTTCCCGCGCGCGGCAACGCTAGCGCTGCAGCTGCAGGAGCAATACCCGGGCGAGGCCAGCGCAGCCGAGTATGCCAAGAACGTGCTCAGCGAGCTCGCGCCAAAGTTCGTGCGCGTGGACGTGACCTGCGACAAGGAATGCAAGCTCGACCTGGACGGCACGCTCCAGGAGTTCCATTCGTTCTTCCTGCCACCCGGCAACACGCACACGCTGCTCGCAACCTTCGAAACTGGTGGGAAGAGTGAGACCATCAGCGGTGGAGCCGGTGAGGCACGAACGGTGCAGTTCGAAGCGCCCCCAGCACCGCTCGTACCCGTCAAGCCCGCCGCGACTCAGCCCGACACGGTCAATCTAACGGCCGAAACAGCCAGCGAGAAGCCCTTGCCGCCGCTCGTCACGTATATCGGCGCTGGCGTGACCGGAGTGCTCCTGATCGGCACCATCCTCTCGGCCGTCGACATGAACGCGGGCGTCAGCGACTACAACAAGGCAGCTGCTGCGTCCAACAAGTGCGTCAGCACTCCGGGCAACACCGCCACCACCTGCGCCTCGCTGGTCGCGACTGCGACGAAGAAGCTCACGGACGGGCAGGGCAAGGAGCTGCGCACCAACGTGCTGATCGGCGTGACTGCTGGCGTGGCACTCATCACCGGCGTCATCGCATTGTTCCTCACGGATTTTTCGTCGCACGAAGCAGCGACCAAATCCCAGCCGTCGGCCACGCTGCGCGTCGTGCCCACCTACGGTGGCGCAGCGGGTGTGCTAGAAGGTCGTTTTTGAACGCATCGATCACAGCACCGCAAGACCCCTTCACCAGCAGTCTCACCGGCAGGAAACTGGGACGCTACGAGGTGCTTGCGCGGCTGGCGTCAGGCGGCATGGCGGGCGTGTATGTGGCGCGAGCGATCGGTGTAGCCGGTTTCGAGCGACTCTTCGCAATCAAGGTGCTGCACCCGCACCTCGCGCACGAGGAGGAGTTCATCTCGATGTTCCTGGACGAAGCCCGCCTTGCGGCGCGCATTCGGCATCCGAACGTCGTCCCCACCATCGACATCAGCGACACGCCAGACGCTGGCTTCTATCTGGTGATGGAGTACATCGAGGGCGACCACCTCGGCGCGCTGCTGCAACGCGCCTTCAGGCTCGGCGCCCGCCTGCCCTGGCCCATCACACTACGCATCGTAGTCGATGCTCTCGATGGCCTGGCTGCAGCGCACAACCTGACTGACGAAACCGGTCGGCGGCTCAACCTCGTGCATCGAGACGTCTCACCGCATAACGTCATGGTGAGCACCGACGGCATCGCGCGCATCACGGACTTCGGCGTCGCGAAAGCAGAAGTGCGCCTGAGCACCACGCGCCAGGGTCAGTTCAAAGGCAAGCTCGCCTACATGGCGCCCGAGCACGCCAGCAGCGGCGATGCCGATCAGCGCTCCGACATCTTCTCGATGGCGATCATCCTCTGGGAGTGCCTGACTGGGCGCCGGCTCTTCCGCGCCGAGAATCACGCAGCGACCCTGAACAAGATCTGCCTCGAACCCATTCCCATGCCGTCCTCGGTGGATCCTGCGCTCGCGCCCTTCGACCACGTGCTCGAACGCGGCCTCGCGCGTGATCCCAATCAGCGTTTCCAGAGCGCCGAGGAATTCGCGGAAGCCATCGAGGCTTCGGCCCATACACTCGGGGGGCTCGCCAAACAGCGTGAAGTCGCCCAGGTGGTGCGCGAATACGCGGCCGAGAAGATCTCGCATGATGCAGAGTTGATCCGCAGCGCCATCGCTCAACTGGCTGCAGACGGCCGCAGCGCCATGGCCATCGAGCCGCCTGTAGAGCGAGTAGAGCGAGTGGAGCGAGTAGAGCGAGTAGAGCGTGCGGAGCGCGGCTCACCCGTTCCGTCTGCGATAGCCGCTCCAGCTGTGCCGCCGCGCATCGTGGCACCGCCGCCGGCCGGCGGGACCGATCACGACGATGCACTCCCTGATGCGTTGCCAGTCGCGATCGAAGCACCGAGCGGACGGCGTTGGCTGGTCCCGGCGCTGGTCTTCGCTGTAGCAGTCGGGATCGGAATCGTGGTGCTGCTCTCGGGCAAACACGAACCAGTCGTGCAGGCTGTGCCGCTGCAGCCTCAAGCCCATGGCAGCACTCAGAAACCAACCGAACCTACAGTGCAAGCGGCCACAACCCCACCGCCGCCGACCGCTGCCGCCGGCACGGGGGCGACGACTCCACCACCGGCTCGAGAGCAAGCCGGTGCAAGCGCGCCAGGGTCGACGTCAACGCCTGCGGAAAAAGCAGCACGCGAGAAGGCGATGGCGGGAGAGCCGAGCTCGCAGACCAGCGAGACGAGCGACAAGCCCGCACGCGCGGGTGAGGCGCGTTCCCGGCATTCCGAAGCACGCGCCGCCGCACGCAAAGGACACGAGACTGTCGCGGCGCCAGCGCCCAAGCCAGCCGGGAAGCCAACACCTCCCGACGACCTGATGCTGAACCCCTATCGGCACTGAACACGGCGGCTCTGGGCTGTGCGCGCGTGTGTGCGGTGCGAAAGTAGTCCGCGCTTTTGACCCCCAACGAGCGCTTCAGCTAAGCTTTGCCCATGGCTGAGTGGGTCTGGGAAGCACGCGCTCGCACCGGAGAGATCCGGAAGGGCGTCATGGACGCGGACGACAAGGAAGCCGTCAACCAGCGTCTGCGCGCCCAGAACCTGAATCCCGTCAAGGTGAAGAAGAAGGGCGCGCCGATCAGCTTGGCATTTGGCGCACCGGTCACCTCGCAAGAGTTGGTCATCTTCATCCGTCAGTTCTCGACGATGATCGACGCTGGCCTTCCGCTGGTGCAGTGCCTCGATATCTTGAGCTCACAGGGCGACAACAAGGTCTTCTGCGCCATCCTCAAGGACATCAAGAGCACGGTCGAACAAGGCTCGACCTTCTCGGATGCGCTGAAACGCCACCCCAAAGTATTCGATGAGCTCTTCGTCAACCTGATCGCTGCAGGCGAGATGGGCGGCATTCTGGACACGATCCTGAATCGCCTTGGCGTCTACATCGAAAAGCGCGTCAAGCTGCAGCGGCAGGTTCGCGGCGCGCTCGTCTATCCGATCGCCGTTTTCTTCATCGCCATCGCCGTCATGGCGGTGTTGCTCACGCAGGTCATCCCGACCTTCGAGAAGATGTTCTCTGACTTCGGTGGCACCGACAAACTGCCTAAGCTGACGCAGTTCGTGATCGGCATGTCGCACGGCGTGGTCGACCGGCTGCCGGTGATCATCGGCAGCGCTCTCACCATCTTCTTCTCCGTCACGTACTCGTATCGCACCAAGCGCGGGAAGTACTTCTGGCACTGGTTGATGCTCTCGTTCCCAGCCATCGGACCGGCGATGCGCAAGATCGCCGTGGCGCGCTTCACGCGCACCATGGGCACACTGCTCGCGTCGGGCGTGCCGATCCTCGATGCGCTGCAAGTCGTCGCCAAGACTTCGGGCAACGTCCTCATCGAGGGCGCACTGCTAAAAGTGGCCGAGAAGATCACGGAAGGCCGCACGATGGCCGAGCCGTTGTCCGAGACCGGGGTATTCCCTTCGATGGTCGTACAGATGATAGGCGTCGGCGAACAAACCGGTGCGCTCGACGTGATGCTCAACAAGATCGCCGATTTCTACGAAGAGGAAGTCGACGTCGCAGTCTCCGGACTGACCTCCCTCATGGAACCGGTCATGATGGTCGGCATCGGCGGCATGGTCGGCTTCATGCTCATCGCTATGTACATGCCCATCTTCGACATCGCTGGCGCAGTCAAGTCCGAGTAGGCACGCGCACGGGCGCGCGCTCGCATCAGCGGCCCTGGACCAACCAACGGGCGCA
>JADGRG010000725.1 GCA_017881145.1 Sandaracinaceae bacterium
AAGATCGTCTCGAAGACCCGCTGTACGTCCGCGCCGCGCATGAACCCTCCGGGGTTTGCGCCGCACAAGATCACATGGCTTCACCACGTACAAGCTCAAATCGTGGCGTGCGCGCAAGCGATCGAAACTGCTGCGGTTTCCCTTATCAGGACAGGCATGCTAGAAATCCCTAGGTACACGGGTGATGTTAGGTAGATTGACAAATGGCTACCTAGGTCCGTAATCACTATGTATGTACTTGCGTACGACGCGACGGCAGCGCTCTGACGGCTCGCAGGTCGTGGGTGTTCCCTGGCAACACGGCGGACGTGACGACGGTCAAACGCGTGCGCGAAGATCTACGCGGGTGGCGGCTGGGGCGGTGCGTCTTCGTCGGCGACGCGGGGATGAACTCGCAGGACAACCGGCATGAGCTGGCTCTGGGCAACGGGAAATACATCCTGGCGACGCGGCTGCGAGCGGGCGACGAGGTCGCCAAAGAGGTGCTGACGCGCCCTGGCCGCTACGCAGTGGTCCTGCTGCTGGAGCGCGTTGCGGAGATCCGTGCCGGTGACTCGTGGCGGAACATCGCGGCCGAAATCGAGCGCGTGAAGGTCGTCGAGTACGAGCACGGGGGCGTGCGCGTGCTGCAGACCACCGAGCTGCCGCCCGCGGTGACCAGGCTGCTGCTCGCGCTGAAGGTCGCCGAGCCTCCGCAGCTGCA
Source organism: Sandaracinaceae bacterium (assembly GCA_017881145.1). Lineage (GTDB taxonomy): Bacteria > Myxococcota_A > Polyangia > Polyangiales > JAFGIB01 > JADGRF01. The sequence goes on from JADGRG010000725.1 coordinate 704, forward strand.
CTCGATCCGACCTGCGCCAGCGCGTGGTGCTGCGGCCTCGGTTGGCGAACCCGCCAACTAGCCTAAGCACTGGAAATTGCTCAGGCGCCTAGTAACACGGCCACTTCCCGCCGGACCCGTGTAACTGTCCAATCTTATTGATGACTGTGCGCCTAGGCTGAGCTTGAACTGCCAAAGTCAGCTGTAGTAGCGCCAATCAGCGCTCGAGGGTACGGGGAGACTCTGCAAACCTCCGGCTAAGAAGACCACTCAGCGTGAGGCGCGCGCTTCTCGATGTCGGTGCGCGCACCATTCAAAGCGCCGCAACCTCGTCGACCCGCCGCCGCTCACTCGTCGGTGACGCAGCCTTCCGAGGCGTTCTTGACGTTCTTGATGTACTCGTAGAGCGTGCCGCGCGTGGCTTTGAGTGGCGGCGCTTTCCAGCTCTGCTTGCGCCGCGCTAGCTCGGCTTCGCTCACGTCGACGTCGATGCTGTTGTTCACTGCGTCTATGGTCACGCGGTCGCCATCGCGGACCAGCGCGATCGGTCCGCCTTCCTGCGCTTCGGGCGTGACGTGGCCGACGATGAAGCCGTGCGAGCCGCCGGAGAAACGCCCATCGGTGAGCAGCGCGACCTCCGAGCCGAGCTCCGCGCCCATGACGGAGCTGGTGGGCGTGAGCATCTCGGGCATGCCCGGTCCGCCTTTTGGCCCTTCGTAGCGGATGATGATCACGTCGCCCGCGTCGTACCACTGGGCGCCCATCACGGTCTCGATGGAGTCGGCGATCAGGTCGCGCGACTGCAGCGAGTAGCTCATGCCGTCGGTGCCCATCGAGATGCCGTCGCTGACCCCGATGGTAACGCTACCCCGGAGTGCCCGCGCTGCGCTTGCGCTGGAGCCAGTCGCTGCGGCCGGTTGCGGTCGGGCGAGCCGCCGTCGGCCCTTCTGGGCACTCTTGGGTCGGTACCGGCAAGCCCTGTGCGGGAGGCAAGAGCTGCCTCAAGGCGACCGACTGCGACAGCCAGGCGCGCGTGAGCTGGATCTGCAAGGCGGCGACTTGCAGCGATCTACGAAAGAATCAGGACGAGACCGAGCGCCTCGAATCGTCAGACCAGTGGGGCGCGTTGCTTGCGCCCGCTGTGCGGCTCCCGCCCACCTGTAAGGTGGCTTCGGCTTTGGTGTGCGGCGCGTATGCGTAGCGGCACACACTCGTGCGCGGCAAGCACGATCCACCGTAGATCCTTCCAGAGCGTCTCCGTATAATCGCGTTTCACCGTGTTCTTACACGACGTTAGGCGGAGCGCTGATCGCCACGCCCAACCTCGCGTTCTGGTAGTGCGACGCGCTCCACCGCGTCCGAGGGTTGCATGGCCGACAACGAGCGAGCAGCGAAACCTGGACCGACGGATGCGCTCAGCACTGCGGTCGATGCGGCGGCGCGTGAGCCAGCCAAAGCTGGCAACTGGGATCTGGTGGAAGAGTTGCTCGACACCGCGCAGCGCCCGAGCGACGTGCGCGAGCTCTTCCGCGGTGTGCTGCAGAAGCCCGACCTCGGTTCCGTGTTGGCCTCCGAGATCGGCCAGCGTGCGGTGCGCTTCTACGAGAGTTGGTATGGCGAAGACTCGATCGAGCTCGCGCAGCTCTTATCACGCGTGTTGCAGATCGATCCCTCTGCGCACTGGGCCTTCGAGCGTCTGACCGTAGCGCTGACCGTGGCCGAGCGTTGGGACGACCTGCTTTCGGCCTACGATCTCGCGATCGAGCGCGCCGACCAGACCGCGCGGCGCATGAAGCTGCTGGACGAAGCAGCGCAAGTGGCCAAGGACTTCGCTGCTGCTCCTGACCGAGCCATCGCCTACCTGAACCAACTCTTCACGTTGGATCCCGACAACGCAGCGTTAGCAGCCTCTCTTGAGCGCTTGCTCGAACGCCAGGGACGCTTTTCGGACCTGATCGCGCTCTGGGGCTCGCGCATCGAGATGCAGCCACCGCGGCAGCAGCGCGACACCCGGCTGCGCATGGCGACCTGTCACCTCGCAGCACTGCACGACTACGCCGCGGCGCTCGCGGAAATCCAGGCCGTGCTGAAGGAAGCCCCGGAATACAAGCCTGCCTACGATCTCCTGGAGAAGGTGCTGGCGGCCGACGCGGCCCACGCGAAGGAGCGTCGCAGCGCGCTCGGCCTGCTCAAGGACTACCTTCAGAAGCGTGACAAGCCACGCGACGTGGTGCGTGTGCTGGAGCTGGGCTTGACGTTCGCGACGCCTGACGAGCGCCGCACGCTCTTGCGTGAGCTGGTGGAGCGCTTGCTCGATCTGCACGAAGACGCGCGCGCCATGCAGCACCAGGCTGCGCTCCTGCTACTGGAGCCCATGCCCAAGGAGCGCGACGCGTTGCGCGCCCTGGCCGAGCGCACGCGCGATTTCGAGAGCTATGCGCAAGCGTTGGTCGAAGCGGCGGCGGCTTGCGGCGAGCCTTCGACGCGCGTCGAGCTCTTGCGTGAGGCTGCACGACTGCGCGAGGAGACGCTGGGGCAGGTCGAACAGGCGATCGCGCTGCACCGGCAAGTGTTCGACGCCAACGCTGGCGCCGATACGACCGTGCAAGCCGGCCGGCGCTTGGTGAAGCTCCTGGGGCAGACCGATCGTGAAGCGGAGACGCTGGATGTGCTCTGGCGCATGTGCGAGCTCGAGCCGGTCGAAGCCGTGCGCAAGTCGATGCTGGGTAAGGTCGCGGAGCTGGCGGAGAAGCTCGGCGACAAAGAGCGTGCGAGCAAGGCTTGGCGTCTGCGCGTCGGCGACGACCAGAGCGACGTGGAAGCGCTCGACGCGCTGGTGCAGGCGGCCGCACGCGACGGTGATTACCCGGGGCTGGCAACGCTCTTGCGTCAACGCATCGGCGTGCCCGGCGCAGCGCATCAGCGACGCGGCGACTTGGTGTGGTTGGCCAAGATCCACGACGAGCAGCGCGGTGATCTCGCAACCGCTATCGAGACCTGGCGTGAAGTGCAAACGCTCTTCGGTGAGGACCGTGAGGTCGTCACTGCGCTCACCGATCTCTTGAGCCGTGCCCAACGCTGGCCGGAGCTCGCCGCGGTGCTGAACCATGCGGCTGCGAGCGAGGTGTCGCGCTTCACACAGCTGCAGACGCAACTCGGTGACGCCTACCGCGAGCGTCTCGGCAAACCCGAAGAGGCCGCGCTGCGCTATCGGTCCGCACTGCAAGTCGATCCCAAGGACGCGCGCGCTCGCGCCGGCCAGGTGGCGCTGCTCGGCGACGGGCTTTGTGCAGTGCTCGCGGTCGACTCGCTGCTCGAGGCCTACGTGCAGACCGATGAGTGGAAGAACACTCTATCGCTGCTCGAGGTGCGCCTGACTACGGTCGATTCCACCGTGGCGCGCGCTGAGGTCTTGATCGAAGCAGGTGAGCTTTTCGAAACGCGCGCCGGTGACGGCAAGCAGGCGCTCGAATGCTACAAGCGGGCTTTTGCGCTGATTCCCGACGATCGCGCCACTGAGCGCCAGATCCGCCGCTTGGCGGAGCTGCTCGGTCAGTGGGATGCGGTGGTGGCGGTTTATCGCGACACCATCGCGACCTTCACGGAGGTCACGCCGCGCGTGGCAGAGCTCCGCTACGACGAGGGTGTGACACTGGAGAGCCGGCTTGCGGATCGCGAAGGCGCGCTTGCCGCCTATCAGGAAGCCGCCAAGATCGCGCCCGAACGCCCCGAGTTCTCTGCGGCCGTGGTGCGGCTTTCGGGCCAGCTCACCCACTATGACATCGCAGCTTCGCAGGTGCTGGCCAGCGTCGCAGCCAAACCCGAGTTGCTGCAGCCCCTGCTGCAGGAGGTCTCGGTCGCCGCGCGCGAAAAAAAGGCGTGGTCTGCCGTGTGTGAGGCGTTGACCCGGGCGGCCAGCATCTCGGCCGCAGCGCTTACGGCGACCTCGGCGCGCGACCTCTACGAGTGCATCGCTCTCTGGCAGCGCGAGCACGGCAGCGACTCCAAGGCAGTCGAGAGCGCGCTGCTCGCTGCGGTGCGCATCGATCCCGCGCACCTTCCCTCGCTGCGTTCGCTTGCCGATCTGCAGCGCCTCCAGCCCTCGATCGCTTTGCTCGACACGCTTTCGCTGCTTGCGGACCGCGATCCCGACAACCTCGATGAGCTCTGCGAGGCCGCCGAGATCGCGCTCGATCCACTGAAGGACGCCACGCGCGCTCTCGGCTTGCTCGAAGCGGTGTATGGGCGTGCGCTGCGAGTTTGGCGAGCAAGTCGCAAGCCAAGCGGAGCTCGCGACGCGCAGAGCAGTGTGGCGTGGGCGGTCGGGCGGCTCTGTGCTCTGCACGAGCAAGCAGGGCAGGCGCGTCGCTGCCTCGATCTGCTGCTCGAAGCGTCGAGTCTGCCTTTCGAGCCGGAAGCTGCCCAGGGCTTGCGCCACAAGGCGGCTGACCTCGCACGCGGAGCCCTGTGCGACCCTGCGCGCGCCATCCAGATCTATCGTGACATCTTGGCGCACGATGCTCGTGATGGTGTCGCCATCGCTGCGCTGGCCGAGCTCTATGCGCAGGGTGACCGCTTGCCCGAGCTGCTTATGCTGCGTCGTCACGAGCTCGCGCTCGACGTTCCGAAGGAACGCAAGCTCGAGCTGCGCCTCTCGCTCTGCAATTTGCTGGGCGAGATGGAAGCGCGCGGCGACCGCGTGGCGTCCCTCGAAGAGAACCTCGAACAAGAGCCCGGTCACCACGCATCGCTGCGCGCCCTGAGCGAGCTGCTACGTAGCCAGCGTCGGCACGCGCAGCTCGCGAGCATTCTGGAGGCTCAGGCGCGCGCGCTTGCGGCGCGGGAAAAGAGTCACGACGCAGCAGAGCTGTGGCGCGAGGTTGCTTCGCTACGTGAGGTCGACCTCAAGGACGTCATGGGTGCGATCGCTGCGTACCGTGAGCTGCACGCGCTCGCGCCCGACGGTGACGCCAGCGAGGCATTGGCGCGCTTGCATACCGGCCTAGGAGATCATGCCGGCGCGGCGGACTGGCTGGAGATCCGGCTTGGGACGGCTCCACCGGACACGCGCGCGATCACTACCGCGACCTTGGCCCGCGCGCATATCGAAGCCGGTCAGCCGGCGCGCGCGCGCGCCTGCCTGGAGCAGGCGCTCGCGCAGGATCCGTCTGTCGACGAAGCGCGCGACTTGCTCGCGCAGCTCTACCGGCAGGACGGCTCGCACGAGCTCTTGGCGAGACTCTTGGCGCAGGGAGCGGAGCTCGTCGCGAAATCGGAGGCGCGGCTCGCGTATCTGCGTGAGGCTGCCGAGCTCTACTACGAAAAGATGTGCGCCCCCGAGCGAGCCATTCCCGTGCTGACTCGCGCGGTCGAGTTGGCTCCCGAGGACACGCGTCTGCAGGTCATGCTCGCCGAAGGCTTGCACGTGGCGCGGCGGTGGGACGATGCGCGAACTATTCTGCGCGGCTTGATCGAAAGCTTCGGCCGCCGCCGTTCGCCGGAGCGAGCCGAGTTGCACTACCAGCTCGCGCGCGTCGCCGAGTCCGCTTCCTCCATCGACGAGGCGTTCGCCGAGCTCGACCACGCCACCAAGATGGACCTCGCGCACCAGAACGCGCTGCACATGCTGGCGCGCCTGGCACGCGACCAGGGTGACTTCGACCGCGCCGAGCGCGCGTATCGCGGGCTGCTCTTGATCGTGCGGCGGCAGAAGAGCGACGACCCGAGCGCGCTGGGATCGAGCGAGGTGTTCTTCGAACTCTATCGCATTGCGATCAAGCGTGGACAGAACGAGCAGGCCGACGAGCTCTTGGCATCCGCTCTCGAAGGCGCGACGCAGAACGACGTCGAGGCGCAGCGTTTCGCCCGAGTCCTGCGCGCGGCTGGCGAGGTCGACCTGCTCTTGCGCGTGCTCGACGCGCGCCTTTCGCTCGCGCGGGATGTCCGTACCGAAGCTGAGGTCTTGGCCGCCAAGGCGGATGTGCTCGAACGCGATCTCGGCAGGCTGCCAGAAGCCTTGGAGCTACGTCTGCGTGCGTTGCACCTCGATCCGTCCGCGGATGCTCAGCATCGCGCGACCTGCGCACTTTCGGTGCGCATGGGCGAGCTCTCTCGCTACCTCGATGCACTGGCGTCGTTGGTCGAGGATGCGCATCGCTCGCGCGCCGAGGGCAGTGCCAGAGCTGCCGCGCTGCTCACGCTGCGTCTGGGCCGCGTGATCGAGCAGGAGCTCTCCGATCTCGACCGTGCCGCCGGGCTCTACGCCAAGGTCGAAGCCTCCGGCGAATGCGTGAACGAGGCCTGGCTTGCCATGGCTCGTGTGGCGGGCGCTCGCGGCGACCGTGCCGAAGAGCGGCGCGTGCTCAGACGCATCGCCGAGCTCGACGACAAACACTCGGACAAAGACGCCAGGGACGAAGCCCGCTTCCTCTTGGCCGAGTTGGAGCTCGGCGAAGCAGAGTGGCGAGACGCAGGCGTGAAGTCGCTCTCTAACGCCCTGCTGCAGCGGCCGGACTATGCGCGTGCCAAGGCTTGCCTGACCACGGCCATGGCGGCGACCGGCGACAACGCTGCGTTGCTGGAGCTCTTCGAGAAGGTGGCGCGGCTCTCTCACGATGACGTGATGCTCTTGGACTTCCTGGAGCGGCGTGCTGGGCGCGCCGGTGCCGGCCTCGACGACACACGCGAAGGCATCGATCTCGCACTGCGCATCGGTGAGGTTGGCCGAGCCGAGGCACTGCTCATGCGTTCTGCCGAGTTGGCACGCGCACACAAGCCGGCGCCTGGGGTTGCGACCTGGATCTTCGAGGCGCTCTCCGAGTGCCGCATGCAGGCCGGCGACCTGCGTGGCGCCATGGCGCAGCTGCGCGAGGCGCAAAGCTTCGCTTCAGAAGCAGAAATCGACGCGCTCGGTCGCGAGCTTGCCGAGCTCGCAGCCCGTCCTGGCGGGGATCCCGAGATCGCAGCCGATGCCTACGCACGGCTGCTCGAGCACGACCCCAGCGACCGCACCCTCTGGGAGCCGCTGCTTTGGTTGCTGATCAAGCGGAAGGACCTAAAGCGCCTGGAAGCCTTCGTCGAGCGCACGCTCTCGGCGCTCTTGCCGGCCGAAGACCGCGTCTTCCTGCACCTCGCACACGCGAACTACCTGGTCGACGTCGCGCACAAGGACAAGGACGCGATTCCTGTGCTGCAGACGCTCTTGAGCGAGGACCCCACGCATCTCGAAGCGACCGATCGGCTGCTCGCCATCTACCAGCGTTACAGCATGAAAGACGCGCTCGCGGAGCTGCTAAAACAGCTCTTCGACCGGGCACGCGACGAGCGCAACGTGCCGCTCCTGGCCGAGCTTGCTCTGCGTCTTGGCAACCTTTACGGAGCCGCACAGAACGAGGACGCCTGCGACATCTACCGCGCCGCGCTGGCCTGGGATCCCTCGCATCGCGGTCTCTTGCTGGCCTTGCTTGCTCGTATGCCAGAGGACGTGGACTTGCGCGAGCGTGCGGAGCTCAGGCATCGTCTGCTCGCCAGCGAGACGGGTGCTGCGGCGGCGCAGCTGGCTCTGGAGCTCGCCGATGCTTGGACGGCGCTCGATGACGAGGGGCGTACACGCGAGGCGTTGGAGATCGGCCAGCGTGCAGCGTCCGACAACGATGCGTTACGCGACCGTCTGGAGAATTTCCTGGCCGAGCGCTCTCTCTGGCAACCCCTGGCCGAGCTCTTGGTCGCAGAGGCCTTGCGTCTGGGTCATTCCATGGCCGCGGTTGCGCGCCTGAAGAATGCAGCCAATCTCTATCGCGACAAGCTCGGCGACGTCGAGAAGTCCGCTGAAGCGCTGCGTGCGGCGTTGCAGATCGTGCCGGAGGATCTTTCCCTCTTGGCCGAGCTGGCGCGCAACCTAGCGGCTGCGGGCCAGCACGACACGGCCATCGCCGACGTGACCAGGCTGCTCGATGCACATCCACAGCCGGACAGCGGCAGGGTCGATCTGCTGCGCGTGCGCGCTGACCTCCACGCCAGCATCGAGCGGCTCGTTCCGGCTCTCGCCGACCTCGAGGAGGCCTATGCGATCTCCAAGGCGGAGGTCGCGACGAGTCTGGTTGCTGCTCTCGACGCTGTGCGCAGGCAGGCGCGAAAGCAGGACGACAGCGCCGCGGAACGCGCTGCGAGTCTGCGTCAATGCGCGGTGCTCGATGCCATGGGCGAAGCCGAGCGTGCGCGTGAAGTCTTGGCGGAGTGGGTGAGCCGCGATCCGACCGACATCGAATGTCTGCGCGAGCTGCGCGCGCGCGACACCGCAGCGGGGCGTCATCGCGACGTGGCCATCACATGCTCGCGGCTGGTTGCGATCGAGCAGAACGAAGCGCGCATCGATGCAGTTCTCGGACTGGCGGATGCCTACGAGGCGCTTGGTCGCCCCGAAGATGCTCTTTCGGGCCTGATGCGTGTGTATGAAGATGCTCCTGCTGCCCAAGCCGTGCGCGCGAGGTTGCGCGCTCTCTTGGAGCGACTCGGCCACAAGCGTGAGCTGGCGGGCATCCTGATCGGTGACGCTGCGCTGCTCACGAGCAGTCCGGACCAGGTGCCAGTGCTCCTGCAGGCGGCGCAGCTCTATCTGGATCTTGACGATGCCGAGACCGCGATCGAGCCACTCGGGCAAGCCATGAAGCTCGCGCCCGACGACGACCGCACACGGCTTGTGCTGGTCGATATCTACGTGCGGCTGGGACGCGTCGAAGAGGCCACCGCGATCGTCGATCAGGCCTTGAATGCGCACAGACGTCGTCGCTCGCCGGAGCTCGCGCTCTTCCAGGTGCGGATGGGTCGCATCTGCGCGCAGCGTGGTGATCGTGTCGCCCAACTCAAGTGGCTGAACGCTGCGCTCGACACCGATCGCAAGAGCGGGGAGATCGCTTCCGAGCTTGCCGAAGTCGCGACCTCCATCGAGGACTACGACACCGCGATGAAAGCCCTGCGCACGCTCACCATGATGGAGGACCCAAAGCCCATCACACGAGCGTTGGCATTTCTCAAGCAAGCCCAGATCGCCGTGGTGCGCGGCGACACGCAGCGCGCGCTGCACTGGGCGCGCAAGGCCAAGTCCCTCGACGAGCATCTGACCGAGGCGGACGAGTTTCTCGCGCAGCTGGGCGGCTGATTGGCGGTGGCCATTGGTTCGCACGCGCGAGCGCAAGCGGTACTCACTCTCCGATGGTCGCCTGCAGGCCGTAGTGATCTGACAAGCGCAGCGACTTCTTCACTGTGGCTGCACCCGCATCGCTGCCGGACTCTGCTTCGAGCTTGGCCCACGCACCAGCGCACACGCTGCGGGCGCTTCGTGTCAGCGCTTGAGTACCAGGCCTGGCCCGTGGGCAGCTCGAGGATGCTGTGGTCGCGACTGCAACCGCGCGCCTATTGCGTGCTCAATGCAGTGCGCTGCGCGATCGCCCACAGGTCCCAATCCTTGCGGGTTACGTCGGCTCGGGCAAAGCCATTGTCGACCAGGGTCTGCGCGAGACTCCGAGCGGTGAAGCCGGTCTTGTGCGCCATGAAGTGGAAGCCTTGCGCCACGTAGCCTCGGTGACCGTAGACCATGTCGATGGGTGCGATCGGCCCTGCCGGTGAGACGTAGGCGGTGTCGAGGAGCTGATCCTTGGCGATCATTTCGGCGACGCGTTGGAGATCGGGGACGCCGATCATCGCAAAGCCGTGCGGCGCAAGCACGCGCGCAAACTCTCTGAACGCTTGCGGCACCTCGTGGGCAAAGAGGTGCTCGACGTTGTGTGACGAGAAGATCGCATCAATGGATCCACTCTCGATCATGGCCAGATGCGTGATCGACGCCACGATGTCCGGCTTCACGTTTGGATCGATGTCCAGTCGGATCTCGGCCCAAGTTGGTTTTGGAAACTCGGCCTCGAGCAACTCGGAGCGGTGTGGACCGCAGCCCACGTGCAGCACCACGCGCTGCGTTCCGTGCTGGCCCACACGCACCTCGAGCCCCGACTCCCCGCTCGGCTGCGACTTCTCCTGGGCCCTTCGCTGCTTTCGGTTCACAGCAGCTGATACTATGATCTGCAGTCACCGCGAGGAAGGTTTCTGCAGGGTGTTGGCGCGCAGCGTGCTTCGGCTGTGCTTTGCTTAGGTCTGCACCGCTTGCGCCGCTCGCTGCTCTGCTCTACGCGTTGGTGAACGCCAGCTTCGCGTGGCTCTACCTCAACCTCGGCCAGCGCATCAAGAGCCCGCTCTTCGGCAAGAGCGCGGACGATCTCAAACGCGGCGACATGCGCGTGCTAGCCAGCATGATCGGCATGGACGGCATGGACGGCACGTTCATGCCGAGCGTCTACGCCTACGACCAAATACGCGGCCGAGAGCATTGTGTTCGGTGGCGAGTTTGAGGACATCATACGTCGCCTGCCGGACGGTCGTTCCGTGCTCGATCTGAACAAGTTCCACGAGCTGAAATCGCCTCCGTCTTGAGTCCCGGGCACTCGGTGCGTCAGTTTCTGCGCCTTTCTTTGGGGATCTGCGGGCTGGCACGGCCCCGGGTTGGGAGTCCGAGCGTCGATCGCAAGCACTTGTAATCACTTGCGAATGTATTGAGGACCGAAAGCGCGCGCGGGCCTTCCAGCGCCGGCTATGTTAAACTTGCGCGGAGGTTTGTTCTTACTCTGCAGGGCACCCTAGTCTTCTGTGCGTAAAAAGGGTACAGTCCCTATCTTGGAAGGCCACAAGTGCTGCGAGTCGGGGTTGTTACTCCGTTCCAGGCGTCCATCGGAAAGGACCGACAGCGATGAAGGTTGTATGTGATAGCTGCCAGGCGAAGTATCAGGTCCCAGACGAGCGCGTCGCCGGCAAGAAGCTGAAGATCCGCTGCAAGCGCTGCGGCGCCACAGTGCTGATCCACGGTGAGATGGTGGCAGCGCCCGAGCCGGGCGACGCTGCTGCGCCAGTGGCCGGCAACGTGGAGTGGCACACCAGTGTCGATGGCCAGAACTACGGGCCCTTCGACCAGGCGCAGGTGCTCAACTTCCTGGCCACGCACGAAGCGGGTTGGGAAGCCTACGTTTGGCAGGAGGGTTTCGCCGAGTGGATCGAAGCCAGCGCCTGCAACGAATTGGTGCATGCCGCCAACCTCTCGGTCAGCATCGCTCCGCAGGCAACGCCTGCCGGTGAGGATGAGGGCCCCACGCGCATGTTCCAGGGTGCCTCCACGAGCGCGCCGCCAACAGCGGCACGGCAGCCCAGTCAGGTGCCGAGCGTCCAGCCGGCGTCTGCCGCGAGCGCCAGCGAGAACCAGGTGCCAGGGCTTGCCGCTGCAACCACTCCAGTGGGAGCTCTGCGCGCAGCCAGCCACGCGCCCAGGATGCAGGCTGCTCCAACGTCAGCCATCGGCAGTGTCGCACCCGCGCGCGGCGGCAGCGAGCCACGCGTGCGTTCGCCCTCGGCGAACAGAGGCCGTGCGGCCGAGTCGGGGCTCAGCTCCTCGCCACGCGTGAGCGCGAGCCAGGCCATGACCGGCGAACGCCACGAAGATTCGGTGCTCTTCTCGACCAAGAACCTGCAGCAGGTTGCGCATACCTCCAGCTCGTCGAGCATTTCGCCTGCGTCGCAACCGGGATTTGCGGGCGGCGAAGGCTCCGGGCTGATCGACATCCGCGCGTTGGCCGCGCTTGCGCAGCGCTCGCAAGCCAGTCTGGCACCGGGCCTGGCGCATGCCGCCACCGGTGGTCCGGGCGCTTACAGTCAGGGCGAGGACTCACGCGTCCAGCTCTTGAATCATCCGACCGGTGCCTTCAACCGCATCGACAGCCTGGCGCCGATCACCACCGCGCGTCCCAGCTCGAACGCCGTGCCACTGGCGATCTTCGGCGGTTTTGCCATGGTGGCAGCTGCGGCATTTGCTGCGATCGTGCTGACCCACAAGCCAGCTCCGGCCGCCGCGCCGGTGCTTGCAGCGCCAGCGGCGATCGCTGCCGCAGCCCAGCCCCTGGCTGAGCCGAGCACGCCGCAGCCAACGGCTGCACCCAAGCCTGCCGAAGCCGTGCCCGCGGTGGCAGCGGTCCAGCCCACGCCTGCGCCGAGTGTCGCGGAGCCGACGCCGATCAAAGCCGCGCTGGAGACGGCGGATGCCAAGGGGCCGGCCAAGCGTCACGTGCGTGGTGCGCGCAGCGCATCCGAGGACAAGAAGTCCGTCACGCCGGAAGAGAAATCCAAGGACAAGGAGAAGGACAAGGCTACACCGCCTGCGCTCGACGACGTCATGCTGGCGGACAAGAGCAGCGGCAAGAGGAGCAAGTCCGCGGTGGACGATGCGGCGCCTGCCGAGTCCAAGAAGGCCGAGCCCTCTGCCAAGGCTGGCTCGCCTGATGTCGATGATCTGCTCGGTGCCAAGCCGGCAAAGCAGCCGGCCAAGGATCGCTCGATCGACGACTTGCTCGACGGTGCCGTCGACAAGAAGGCCAAAGCTGCCGCGGCCGCAGCGGTGGCGCCGGCCGAGAACCTGCCTGAGTCACCCTCGCGTGACGAAGTGCGCGATGCCATGCGCGGCGTCGAGGAGAGCGTGAAGGCGTGTGCCGAGGGCCAGGATGGCCTGGGCACAGCAGAAGTGCAGATCCAGGTCGCGAGTACCGGTCGCGTGATGAGCGCGACCGTCAGCGGCGTGCAAGGTCCGGCTGGCTCGTGCATTGCGCGCGCCGTGCGCTCGGCCAAGTTCCCGCGCTTCTCGAAGCCGACCTTCGCGGTGAAGTATCCCTACCGCCTCAAGTGACACAGGCCCCGCCTTACGCAAGCTTCGGCGGCAGAGCGCATTTCACGAATAGAGATGCTGGTTTCGTGAAATGCTCTCCACCGCGAGCGAGATCGCTCGCCCGGTCACCGACCCATGACTACGATAAGTCGCACTCCGCTTCACGGCTTGCGCGTGCTCGATCTCTCTCGCGTGCTCGCGGGCCCCTACGTCGGTCGCATGCTTTGCGATCTCGGCGCGGAGGTCGTGAAGGTGGAGCCGCCCGAAGGTGACATTTCGCGGCGCTGGGGAAAGATCGTCGCCGGGACCTCGGGCTATTACCTGCAACAGAATGCGGGAAAGCTCGGCATTTGTGTCGACCTGCGCAAGCTCGGCGCGCCTGTGTTGATCAAGCGACTGGCAGCGCAGGCGGACGTGCTGATCGAAAACTTTCGGCCCGGCGTGATGGCGCAATATGGCCTCAGCTACGCGGAGCTCAGCGTCGACAATCCCGGGCTCCTGATGCTCTCGATCACGGGTTTCGGGCAGACCGGTGTCGAGTCTCGGCGTCCTGCCTACGCTGCGGTGCTGCATGCGGAGTCCGGCTTCGTCTACCGGCAGGCCTACACGGACGAGACGCGCCCAGCCGATCCACACATCTCCGTCGCCGACATGAACGCCGCGTTGCACGGCACGGTCGCGTTGCTGGCTGCTCTGCACTTGCGGCAGCGCACGGGGCTTGGCCAGCACCTCGACATCAGCCTGCAGGACGCGATGCTGGCGACCGACGACTACGTGCACTTGGCGCTCGACGGCGAGCCCTTGCCCCACGGCATCGTCAACGATATCTGGGACGTCGCCTTCGGCCACATCGTCATCGCAGGTGATTTTCGTTGGGTGTGGCGGCAGCTCAACGAACGTTGTGGCGTCGACGACCCAACACCGCCGGGTGCGTCACTGCCCAGCAAGATCGCTGCGCGGCGCCGCGCGGCGGCCAGCTACCTTGCGTCCTTCCCCGATCGCGAGACGCTCAAGGCTGCGTTGGATGCAGCCGATCTGCCCTGGGGCGAGGTGCTGCCTTCGGCGCAGGCGGTCCGATCGCCGACGCTGGCGGCGCGGGGCAGCATCGTCGACGTCGACGATGGTCACGGCGGCACCCGCCAGGTCGTGCAGTCGCCTTACCGCTTCTCCAACGCCGAGAGCGGGCTGCGGGGGCGTGCACCCGAGCAGGGCGAACACAACCGCGAGGTCGTGGGCCGCTGGCTGAAGGCGAGCGCCGCCGAGGTCGAGTCATGGGAACAGGCGGGCGTGCTGCTCGCCCCAAAGCCGTCCTCGCGTTGAGCCAGCAGGCAAGGCTCTTGAGCCAGCGGTCGGGCTTTTCTCCACGAAAGTATTGGGAAAAGGCGCCAGTGCTCGCGAAGGGGGGGCCGGTCGTGCTAAACGCGGGACATCATGGCGGACACGGCGGTGCGCAGGTTCCTCGAGCTCGTTCAGAAAGAGCTGGCTGCTGACGACGCCCGCATGGAGTTCGCCGGGCGCGATCCCGTCGCAGCCGAGCTCGTGTTCAAGAACCTCAACGCTGGATGGCGTGTGGTGGCCGTGTTCGCCGAGCCTCCGGCCGATCGTGAGGCGGTCCAGGCCAAGCTCGATCGCCTGGCCGACACCTTCTCCCACACCCTGGGGGACCTGCATGGGCCGCCGCTGCCTCGCTTGGGGGCGACCTTGCCCGCGCGCAGGCTCGACGACGCGCTCGAAGCACTACGGGCTCGCACGGGCGCCGTGACGGTTGTCGTCATCGACACCCACTCGCCGGTGCTTTGGGGCAGCTCCGATGCCGACCGCGACTTCGTCGACGTCGAGGGCTTTGCCAAGATCGGTGCAGCGCTGCACATGGCGCGCGCCCGCGGTCTCACCCTCGACCAGGTTCCGCTCCACGACGCCGATGAGGTCGTGAAGCTCCTGCGTTCGCGCGGCATCGAGCGTCCGGTCGAAGATCTGCTCGCGCTCCTGGTGACGAACAAGCATGAAGAGTCGGTGGTCCGCCATCGGCTGCTGGCAGCGCTAGCCATCGCCGACGTGCGTCAGCGCGCTCATCGCGGCGAGCACGTGCGCAACGTTCATCACGAGCCGCAATACGGCTACATCGCGCGTGGATTTGCGAACATCTACCAGATCATCGAGATCTTCGCGGGACCGTTCTCCGAGCTGCATGTGGAGTCGGCCGTCCTGCACTCGCTGCCCACCATCGAGGAGCTGCTCTTCGCGCTGCCGCCGGTCGACCCTCCGCCTTCCAAGGGTCAGGTCATTCGACTGCGCTCGCGAGGCTGATGCCCGCGCTGGTTGCGCTCGCGAGGCTGATGCCAGCGTTGGCTATCCGGGTTGCCCATGCGAAGAAGCTGGCCCTGGTTGGGTTGGGCTGCGCGCTCGGCGCTTTGCTCTGCGAGCTCTCTTTGGGGGTCTTCGGTTACGTCGGTGCGAGCGAGCGTGCCCGCTCGGTCTTCGATGCGCGCTACGGCAACGTGCCGCGTGATTCCTGGATCTGGAGCTTCGCAATCGATCCGCGGCGGCACAGTGGCGTGGATCTCTTGGGTCAGCTGGTGCCGCTCGCCAAGGCACCCGGCGAAACTCGTGTGCTCTTTCTCGGCGATTCCGCCACGCAGGGCGCATTCGTGCGGCTCTCGCAGAGCTATCCGCTGGTCTTCAAGGCGCGGCTCGACCAACGCAACCCGCAAAACCAAGTGCGCGTGGTGAACGCCGGCGTCTGGGGCATGACCACCATCGACGAATACCACTTGCTTGCCGACAAGCTCTTGCCTCTGCATCCCGATGTGGTCGTGGTCGGTCTCTTCATGGCGAACGATCTCAACTTCAATCTCGCCCACAAGGAACATCGCAGCGCTCCGCACCGCAAGAGCCTCACGGCGCAACTGGCCGAGCATTCGGCGCTCGCGCACTTCTTGCGGCTGCAAGCACTGGCATGGAACGCGCGCCTGCACCTGGTTCAGAGCACGCCCGAGCAAGAGAGCCTCTTGCCGGTCGAGATCGGCCTCGTCGACAGCTTCGGGCTGCACCTGCTGAGCTATTCCGCAGGCGAGCTTGCGACCTACGAGAGGCAGCCCTCGACCTTGGTGAACCATGCCTTCGAAGTGCTGGAGCGCGCGCTGCGCAACCTGATCGTGCTAGGCAAAACCGAGCACTTCTCTTTGCGCGTGCTGCTCATCCCCTCGCCGTCGCGAGTGTTTGGGAGGCTCGCCATCCTGCATCATCCCAAGGTTCTCGAAGAGCTTGCAGCAGAGGGCACGCAGATCGCGCTCTCGGACCTCGACTTCGACGCCCCGACCGCACGCGTGCTCTCCATCTGCGAGAAGCTGGACTTGGCGTGCGTCGATCCCACCGAACGCTTCCGCAGGCTCGGCGCCAACGCGTTCTTCTCCGGCGACGAGCATCCGAGCGTGCTCGGGCATGAAGCGCTGGCTGCTGCGCTTCTGGCACCATGACCATGCGCCTGCCGCGCTACACGCAGGCTGCCTTCGTGCTGATCTTCGTGGTCGGCGCGAGCCTGCTCACCGCCACGGTCGCCGGTCGCGTCGGCTTTGCATGGCCGCTCGAATGGATGGAAGGCGCGAGCGTGCAGCACGCATTGCGCATCCTCGTGAGAAAGCCGCTCTACGCTGCACCGAGCGCAGATTTCATTCCCTTTCTCTATCCGCCGCTCGCCTATCTGCCCATGGTGGCGAGCCTCGCGCTCTTCGGCCACAGCCTGCCAGCTGCGCGCGCGGCCTCGGTGCTGGCACTCTTGCTCTCGCTCTTGCTCCTCGGCCGTGCCAGCGCGCGCATGACTGGTGTCCGCAGCGCCGGCTTGCTCGCAGCAGGGCTCTACGCACTCGGCTTCGGCTACACCGGCGCGTTCCTGGATCTGGCGCGGGTGGATGGCTGCTTCATGCTGCTCGTGATCGCAGGCGTCGAGCGTGCCACGGCCGAACGTCCGCGCACGGCGCTGGGCTGCTTCGCACTCTCGTGCTTTGCGAAACAGCACGGTTTCATCTTCCTGGTGGCCATCTCCTGGCAAGTGCTCGCTAGGCAGCGGCGCGCTCATGCTTGGGCGGTGGGGGTGGCATGGCTCTTGGTGCTCGCTGGCTTTGGGCTCCTGCACCTGGCGAGCGACGGCTTCTCCACGCGCTACCTCTTCGTAGTGCCGGTAGGACACGGGTTGGTCTGGCCGCTGCTCGCCAGCTACTTCGCCGTGGATCTCGGCGTGTACCTGCCAGTGCTCAGCCTGCTCGCCGCGCTCGGGCTGGCGCGCAACTGGCGCAAGCCACGCATGCTCGACCTGCTCTTGCTCGCCGGACTTCTCGCCAGCGCGCTCGGTCGTGCTCATCCCGGTGGTGACGATAACGTGCGGTTGCCGGGCTACGCGCTCCTGATCCTCGGCTCTTTGGCCACGCTCGTGCCGCTTTTGCAGGCGCAAGAAGCGAAGGGTAGGGCGTTCTTGCTCTGCTCTGCGCTCTTGCTGCAGGCGGGCATGCTCGTGCAGTCGCCTCGTGCGCACTGGCCGAAGCTGAACGCCGCGCGCGCGTTCTCTCGGCTACACGCGGAGCTCTTGGCCTGCGCGCACGGTGGCTCGGCTGTCGCGCTCGATCACGCCGGGCTGACCGACATGCCTTTCCTTCACTCCATGGCACTCTCGGATCTGCGCACTTGTCGCGACCGAGAGCTTGGCGCGCGCGCCACTGCCTCAGTGCTGCGCGTGCTCGCGGGCGACGCGGCGCCCAGAGCGGTGGCCCTCTCCGTGAGCTTCCCGGTGCTGGAGCGGACCCTCGCGGAGCACTACCTGCCCTGCGGAACGCTGGCGTCGCCGCCGATGGCGACCGGTTATCAGCCCGGCCCGCAGCGACTTTACCGCCGCCCTTAGCTGCGACCACTTTCCTGCAGTCTGTGATTTCGACGATCCAGCTCTGCTCGGGCAACCTGGGCTGTCGGCTTCTACGCAGCACGGAAGACCCCGCTTGTCTTGCGATCATCGAAGAGTGAAAGAGCGTCGCAGCCCATCAAGCGGCGCCCTATACTTCGCTGAATGAACGTCATCGAGGCAACGAAGTCCTACGAGAGTTGGCTCCGAAGCCACACGCTAGTCGTGGAGCGCGATCTGGAGGCGAAGCACGCGGCGATGGCGCAAGCGCCGTTCCCGCTGCTGCGCGCAACGTTCTACCGCTGGATGCAGCTTTGGAAGGAGCACGCCGGACAGCTCGCCCGCACACCGCGGGTCCTGTCCGTCGGGGATCTTCACGTCGAGAACTTTGGCACCTGGCGCGATACCGAAGGCTGCCTGATCTGGGGCGTCAACGACTTCGATGAAGCCTATCCGCTGCCCTTCGCACTCGATCTCGTTCGACTCGCGACCAGTGCTCACCTCGCGATCCGTGAGCGTCATCTGTCGGTGCGTGCGAAGGAATCCTGCGGCGCTATCCTGGCCGGTTACGTTGAGGGCATCGAGTGTGGTGGCCGGCCCTTCGTGCTCGCCGAGCACAACACTTGGCTTTGGCGTCTTGCTGTCAGTGATCTCCGAACACCGAAGACGTTTTGGCGAGACCAAGAGGGCAAGTGCCGGCCGCCGCAACCGAAGCCGTCCGCGGCTTTGCTCGGCATCGTCCGACGGCTGCTACCGAAGGGCATCGGTCCCGTGCGAGTTCTTCACCGCACCGCGGGTAAGGGGAGTCTTGGCCGCCAACGCTTCCTTTTTCAGTGCGAATGGAACGGTGGGATC
>JADGRG010000726.1 GCA_017881145.1 Sandaracinaceae bacterium
AACACGCCGGCCAAAAAGGCGGGGCGCAACATAACCTCAGGCCGAAGTGAGTCAAGACCGGTCGCGTTGCGACTCTTGGCGTTGGTGCGATAATATTGCTGTCACCATGTCCGACCTGGAGCCCTGCACCGACGTTCGCACCTTCTTCAAGGATCAGGTCTCTGAGGCGCTGCGCAATCTCGAGGTCCAGACAGGCGAGCACACGGAGGACTATCTGGTCGAGCTGCTCGCTGGTTATGCCGTATCGGACAAGGTACAGGAAGTCTCGACTCCGTTCGTTCAGCTGCTCTCCGAGGCGACCGAATCCACCGGGCCGGAGCGCCTGGACCGCATGCGCAACATCGGGGATGCGGCGCTCTTCGTTTCCGGATTTCTCTCGGACAGCTGCGACCGGCGTGGGGTGACGCAATCCTACGTTGCGACCATTGGCGCCAGGGCCTACGGGGAGGTTGGCCGCGCCGCACGCTGGCTGCGCTCGGCGCAAACCTCCGCTCATTCCCCCGTGTTTGTCGAGCTAGCGCAGCGCTTCGGAGCCTTCGCGCGGGTTCTCGACGAGGTGCGTGAGCAGACCGCACTCTGCACCGATGGTGCGCTTGTGCGCCTATACGAACGCTGGTGCGCCACGCGGTCTCCGCGCATTTTTCGCAGGCTCCACCGACGCGGCGTCGCGCCACGAGCACCTTCCGGCACCGGCAATCCGAGCGACTGAATGCGCACGATCGAGCGAAGAGCGCTGCGCCACGCCTTCAGCTTTACTAGCGCAACGCAGCTCGTTAGCATGCCTTCATGCTCACGACGTGAGCGAAGCGTGCGTTCCCATCTATGGCATTGCTCAAGATCATCTCGCCGGAAGGGAACGAGCGTTCCGTCGAGCTCGACGAACACAACTCGCTCGGTCGGCACCCCGACAACTCCATCCAGCTCCTCGACCGCATCGTGTCGAAGAACCACTGCTTGATCGATGCGGCGGACGGGAAGTTCATCCTCAAAGACCAGGGTTCGCTGAACGGGACCTACGTCAACGGCGAGCGCGTCCAGGGTACACGGCCGCTCAAGTCCGGCGACGAGATCACGCTCGGGTCGACGAAGATGATCTACACCGCCGCGTCAGAGGCGCCGGCGGTCGCTGCGCCTGGCATGCCCCAGGCCGGAGCGGTGCCCGGGCGCGTCACCATGACGGCCGGGATGGTCGAGAGTCATATCCGGTCGAAGCTCGCCCAGCAGAGTGCGCAGAACTTCATGACCGAGCGCCTGGTGCAGGACGAAGCTGCCCTGCGCCGTGACTACGAGAAGCTGCGGGTGAGCTTCGAGCTCACGCGCGCCATCGCCGGCGAGCTCGACGTGGGCAAGCTGCTAGCGAAGATCCTGTCGACCGCGTTCGAGCTGCTGGCTGCGGACCGTGGCGTGGTGTTGATGTTCGACGACAAGCGCCAGCTTCAGCCGCGCTGCGTGCGTACCAAGCGTGGAGAAGCCACGGAAGAGGTCGCACTTTCCAGCACGATCATCAACGAAGTGCTGCGTGACCGTGCCGCTGTGCTCTCCAGCGATGCGCTGATGGATTCGCGCTTCAAGGGCGCGCATTCGATCATCATGCAGGGCATCCGCTCCAGCATGGCCGTGCCGCTGATCTACTCCGACGAGCTGCTCGGCGTGATGGTGCTCGACTCGCAGGTCGCGGCGAACGCCTTCACGGCCAAGGATCCCCAGCTCACCCAGGCGCTTGCCAATCAAGCCGCGGTGGCCATCCAGAACAGCCTCTTTGCGCTGAAGATCGAGAAGGAGGCGCTGACACGTGAGCGCTTCCAGCGCTTGCTTTCGCCTGCCATCGCGGAGCTGGTGGTGAGTGGCGACCTCGCGGTGGAGAAGGGCGGCCAAGCTCGCGACACCACCGTGTTCTTCAGCGACATCCGCGGCTTCACTGCGTTGAGCGAGACCCGCACCGCGCAGCAGATCGTCGACATGCTCAACGAGTATTTCGAGATGATGGTCGAGACGATCTTCAAGTACGAAGGCACGCTCGACAAGTTCGTCGGTGACGAGATCATGGCTCTCTTCGGAGCACCCGTGTCGCATCCGGATGATCCGATCCGCGCGGTACGTGTGGCGGTGGAGCAGGTCCGTGCGCTCGAAGAGTGGAACCGAGTGCGTGTCGCAGAAGGCGAGCCAGCGATCAACATCGGCATTGGAATCAACAGCGGCAGCGTCGTCGCAGGCTACCTCGGCAGCAGCAAGGCGCTCGAGTACACCGTGATCGGTGACGTGGTGAACACGGCCTCGCGCTTGTGTTCCGTTGCCAAGGCGGGCGAGATCATCATCAGCAAGAGCACCTACGAGCTGGTGAAGGACCACTTCACCACGGAGGCGCTCGCCCCGACCCAGGTCAAGGGCAAGGCGCAGGCGCTGCAGATCTACCGGGTGCTGGGCGAAAAGACGCCCCGGACGTAGATTACATACCCGCCGAGCAGCCTTCGGCTCTCGGCGTAGATTACATACCCGCCGAGCAGCCTTCGGCTCTCGGCGTAGATTACATACCCGCCGAGCAGCCTTCGGCTCTCGGCGTACTCGCCGCGTTCGGGCGACTTATTTGACCGTTCGGAAGGCTCCTCCCTACGATCTTCGTGCGCGCAGGATGTGTCTTGCGCCAAACGAGACGTTTCGAGGAATTCCCCATGCGGCGCGTCACAATGCTTCTCGTTGCATCAGCTCTGCTTCTGGGCTGCGCTGGTGCGCGTGCTGGCCGGCCGACGACGGCTGCCAGCGAGCTGGATTCCAAGCCCGAGATGAGCGCGTTTGCACAGCAGCAGGCTGAGCAGCAGAAGCGCATTGTGGAGCTCGAGTCGCGCATGGCGCTCTTGGAGGCCGAAGCTCGCCGAGGCCGTGATTTTGGGAAGGTCAGCCAACGGGGCAACGAGACGATTCGTCTCGGGGCAAGTCATGCTTCGGCCGAGCCGGAGGCTGCAGCCGAGCCCATGCCGGAGCCGTCCGAGCAGAGGCGGGATGTTCGACCAGTGCGTGCCCGCGCCGAGCGCGTTCCGTCGCTGCGTCTCTACGGACACGACACGCAAGCCATCCCCGAGGTGCCATCCGCTGGTGATCTCGGCCCGTTGCCCGTCGCGCTCTTGCCTGAAGAGCGCGCGCAAGCGGAGCTCCTGCAGCCCGCGGGCGGCGGCAACGCTGCGTTGGTGGCCGAGTATCGAGAAGCTCTCAGCCTGCTGCGCGCCCGTCGCTACGATGACGCGCTGACGGCGCTCTCCGCTCTCGACGCCAAGCGCCCAGAGCAAGCCATCGTCGAGAAGGTACTCTACTGGACGGGTGAGGCCCGCTACGCAAAGCGCGAGTATCAGCTGGCAGAGCGTGATTTCGAGGCGTTGCTGGCGCGCTACCCGCGCACGGACAAGGCAGCCGACAGCTTGCTGAAGTTAGGTCTATGTCTGCGGCGACTCGGCGACGAGCCAGGCGCGCAGGCGTATTTCCGCCAAGTGCGTGAGAAGTATCCAGACACCCAGGCGGCCGCCATCGCCTCTCGGGAGGGCTCCACATGAGAGTGTACGTATTCCTGTCCTGCCTGCTCGCGCTCGCTGCTTCATCACTCGTATCAGCGCAAGCAGTGGGCGAGGGCGCTTCGGCGCGCACCAGCTACAACGAGTTCTTCGGTGAGGGCCCAACCAAGCGCGAAGAGCAAGGCGAGCCGGGGCCTCGCTCGATCGGGGAAGCTCAAGCGCAACGGCGAGCTTATCGATTGGGAGCCGCGGGTAGCGTGTATCGCAAGCCAGAACGCGACGTCCACGTGGTTCAGTCAGGCGATACGCTCTGGGGAATTTCAGAGCGCTACTTTGGTGATCCGTGGCATTGGCCGGCGCTCTGGTCGTACAACCCGGAGATCACCAACCCGCACTGGATCTATCCGCTCGATCAGGTTCGACTTTCGGGCGGAACTCTGGCGACGGACGAAGCGAGCGCTGCGGCTGCGCAGGCCGAGGCACAAGGGGCTGTCGAGGGCGCGGCCGGGGCAAAAGGCGCGCTCGCCGAGCCGAAGCAAGCGCTGGCAAGCGAGCTCGCTCCTCGGGTCAGGGTTTCTCCGAAGCTCATGAAGCCCGACACCATCTTCCTGCACGATCAGGGCTACCTCGACGACGACGACATTCGCGCCTCAGGCAAGATCGTCGGTGGCAACGAAGAGCAGATGTTCCTGTCGCCGGCGGACGAGGTCTACATCAAGTTCAAGCCTGGACAGGACGTCCGCACCGGCCAGCAATACACGGCCTATCGCATAGCCGACAAGATGTGGGAACGC
>JADGRG010000727.1 GCA_017881145.1 Sandaracinaceae bacterium
CCGGTGCTAAGCGGCAGCGCCGTGATCACCGTACTGTCCGGGCCCAAAGCGACCCCGCCTGCCGCTCCGGCCGGTTACGTGCGGCTCGGCACGTTCGAGCTAGAGACCTCGAGCAAAACATCGGTCTGGTGCGCGATCTACACGAAGCTCTGACGTTGCAGAGGGCACGCGTGGGCCGAAGGGCGCGCGTCGTGTTCCAGCTGGCGTAGCGCGCCCCCGCAACCAAAGAGAAGCGCTGCAATCTGAAAGGGTTGCAGCGCTTTTTGCTTCCGTCGCTGGAGCCGCTGAAACGGCTGCCGTGGGGACGTTTGGGGACATGTTGGACGGCGGCACATTTCCGCCGTTGTTGTCGTCGTTGCCACCGCCGGAGGATCGCCTCTTGGCCGTCTTCGCTGCGTGTCCGTAGAGCCCGGCCGGCGTGAGATGTGCGTAGCGCTGCGTCACTTTGAGATCGGTCTGTCGAAGGAAGTCGCGGATCGCTTCGAGCGGCCAAGGTTCGCCCCAATACGCAGAGCAGAGAGCAGATGCGGTGGTGTGGCGCAGATCGTGAAAACGAACGTGCCGCGTGATGCCGGCCCGCGTCTTCTTCGAGCGCATCACGTGCAGGGTCGAGTAACGGGATCGTCTTGACCTTCTTGCCTTTGGGCGTTTTGGCGAAGCTCGCTTTCACAACCAGCTCGGGCCTCGACCCTGCAAGCCGAACGGCATCCCATTTCAGGCCCCACTGCTCACCCGCTCGCAGTCCCTGGTAGATGGCGAGAGCGAATGCGGCGCGTTGCAACACCGGCAAGTCGTACGCGAAGAGTTGATCGATCTCTTCTTGCGAGAGGATCGTCCACGGTTCTTCTGTCTCGCCTCGATCAGGAACATCGATGTCTTCGCACGGGTTCGCGGTGACGTACTGCCGACTCGGTGCCATCGCCCAGACGAACATCCGACTCACGAGGCCAAGAGCGTTCTCGATCGTCTTGCTAGAGAGAAGCTCGTCTTGTTCGACGTAGACGATCCCGGTCTTGGTGTTGTGGACCGACCGTTTCGGCTTGGCCAACATGACCTCGACCCATTCTTCGATGTTGGCCGCCGCGATGGTCTAGGGTGCTAATTCCGGGCTCGATACGCATGGCAGCAGCTGCATTCGCTCCGGCCTCAGAAGGCGGCACGCTGGGGGGTCGTCGCGAAGAATCGTGTGCTTGGTGTGCATGCGACACGCCCACAGTCCGCGCACGAGCGTGAGGCCATGTGCGAGTCGGTGGGATGCGGCTCAGGCGAGGCCGTCACTGCAGCCGTTGGCGGCAGAAGGCAAGGCACTCAAGTCGCTCTGTGCAAGCGTGGACTGCGCGAATGTTGTCGAAGAATGGGGTCAACGATACGTGTCCGGCGACGATCGATGGCAGGCACACGGGCTTCTGTTCGTCTACAACCACGACGGCACTTTCGACGCGGAGGAGTTCGGCTGCTTCGTTGAAGATGCAACCCCGGCCAATCTGCGGCTGACCAGCGATCGCCACGTATTTGTTTTCGGCCCCGGCGAAGTCGCTCACCTTCACAATGTTGCGCGCGACCTAGATGTCTTCCGCGGCAAGAACTCCCAGAACGGGATATCGACCGAGTTCCTTTGGTTCACTCCTGATCTGATCACCCGGAAATCGCGTACCCCGTCATTCGGCAAGGCCGCGCCGGCCGAAGTCCTTCTAGGGCCGTGGCAGATCGCCGGTGTGGCCGAGAACGGATCAGGCAGCCCAAGTCGCCTGCGCATGTACTACCGATGCCGGTACCGACCGACGACGCCTGAGCTGGAGTACCTCATCGAGTTCCTATTCCGCCATCGCCTGCTGGACTACAAGATTACGCTTTGCTTCTTGGGAGCTACGGAGGACGTACTCACGGCGTACCAAGCGGCGGTGAACAATGTTGTGGACAGCTTGTATGGACTCGCCGAGTTCAAGAAGCGCCTAGACCAGATAGAACCCCAAGTCTTGTCCGACTTTCAGACTCGCTTCACCGTGGACGCAACGCCATTGGGAACGGTACGCGTGCGATATCCGGAGGATGAGCGTTCTCGTCAAATAGCGGAAGCCATGATCCTAAAGGCGCTCGGCAACCCGGCGCATGCGAACCGGAAGACGATCTCGTTGGATGGCTGCACCGCAACTCAGCGGACAACGTTTTTCGAGAAGCTGATGCAGGGAATTGCCGGCTTCAGCCTGCGAACGGTCTCGCGAGCGAGCTTCCGACGACTCGATGATCTGTCCAGTGATGCGGACCTGGACGAACTTCCCGGCAAGCACGACGACGAAGCTGACGCTCGCATTCTGCGCGTCCAACTTGATGGTCGCGAGATCTTTGCTTGCAGCGAATTTCAACAGTTGACGAAGAGCGGCTTCTACGTGAGCGGCGCCGTTTGGCGCGCGCGCGAAGAAGGCGGCGACGGCATCGACGCAGAGTTCGACGCGAGTTTCACAACCTCTGAAGAAGCGACATCGTTCGGTTATCGGCTGCGCGGCATCTTTCGAAGGAAGGACTCGGGGGAACACGCGCAAACGAGACCCTCTTGCGCGCGATTTCCGTCGCGCGCGGGTCGACGTCGGCGAAGTAGCCGTGCTGCGCCTCCGGACCTCATGCACACCAAGCGTTTCAAATGCGCGCTACGCGAAACCCTTTCGGAATTCGGCAACGGCTCGTGCTTACGGCACGAGCGCCGGTGGCGTGTCAGGTGCATCGCGTGGACAGCGCTCGCAGCTCACGTTTCGGTTTCTCTCGATGCGCAGGTCACGCGCTCGTCGACGTTCATCGGCGAACTCACCGCGTAGGCCCGCGCCAACATCTTCGAAAACTTCTCGCGGCGTCTGTCCGTGAAACGCGGCGTGTGGCATGACGGTGTTGTGCTGCTCGACGTAAAACGCGACGAAACGCTCGAGCGCGGCGAAGGTCGCGAGCCGCTGCATGTACAAGAAGTTGTGCTTCATGCTGCGCCACAGGGCTTCGACCATGGAGTTGGAAGAGGTGACCTGGCATTGCGCGAGCCAGTGCGTGAAGCCGGTGTCGTCGAGTGCGGCGCTCACTTGGGCGCCGTGATTCTCGCGCCCGTCGTCGGTGAGCACGACGCCG
>JADGRG010000728.1 GCA_017881145.1 Sandaracinaceae bacterium
GCACCGCGAGCTGCAGCGCGCGCTGGCTGAGCACCGCCACAGCGCCACCTGCAATCGCATCCTGCGCAAAGGCTGCTCCGTCGTTCTGCGTGCCCGGCACAGCAGCGAAGAGGTCACCCGGCTCGATGCTTCGCGAGTCGTGCTTGATGCCGCGCACCGTGACGCTGGCGTCGCCAACAACGCGCCGCAAAAGGCCAGCCTGCAAGAGCGTGGCTAACGCAAGCTCAGCCATCCTGACCTCCGGGTCGGACCGTCGCCAAAAGCTCGTGCGTCGGACTCGGCTGCGCGCTGGTCTGCACGCCCGCCTTGGCTTGTGTGGCCGGTGTCAGAGAGGGTGCAAGGTTGGGAGGTTCCAGATGCAATGTCAGCTGGCTGCCGCGTCGAACCACTGCAGCTGAGGGCGGCTCTTGCGAGGTCACGAGCCCGGTGCCGACGACGCGGATCACGAGCTCCGCTTGCTGCGCCAACACGATCGCCGGGCGCAGGCTCTGACCCACCAAATTCGGAACCAAAACGTCGCCTGCCGCGACTGGTTCGAGCGTCGCTGGCGCTGCGGACCTCTGTTCCACAGCTGCCGCTGACGGCTGCACAGCCTCGACCTTGTGCGGCGCGGCCAACTCGGCCAACGCGCTGGCGCCCTCCGGAGCGACCCCCAGGTGCCGCAGCGCGGGGCCCATCACCCGCCGAAAGACCGGGGCAGCCACGCTACCGCCCTGATGCGCGATCAACGGCTCATCGATCACCACCGCAGCCAGGAGCCTCGGTTGTTGGGCAGGTGCATAGCCGATGAACGACGCAGTCCAGCGATCGTCCGCATAGCCACCGTGCACGTAGTCCGCTTTCTGAGCGGTGCCGGTCTTGCCGGCGACGAGATAGCCGTCGATAGCGGCTTCGGTTCCGGTACCACCCGGGCCCGTGACGGCGATCAGCATGTCGCTGACCAGGCGCGCGACATTCTCGGGGATCACCTGGCGGCGCACCTGCGGCACGGCCTCTTGCACCACCTGACCGTGAGAGTCGACCACACGCTTCACGATCAGCGGCTGCATCAGCCGGCCCTTGTTGGCAATCGCGCCCAGGGCCATCGCGAGCTGCAAGGTAGTGGTGCTGACGCCTTGCCCGAACGCAATGGTTGCGGCGTCCATGTCGTACCAGCGCTTGTAGTGGCGCAGGATGCCCGCGGTCTCACCGGGCAGCTCGATTCCCGTGCGTTCGCCGAAACCAAAGCGCGTCAACGCGCGGTAGAGCCCGGGCCTGCCCATGGCGAGGCCAATTTTGCCCGCGCCGATGTTGCTGGAAAAGGCGAGAATCTGCGCGGGCGTGAGCACGCCAAAGTGGTGCGAGTCGTGAATCCAATACTCCGCCACGCGCACCGCGCCGTTTTCGCAATCAATGCCCTGAGTCGGCGAGACCGCACCGGCAGCCAGACCGCCGCCGATGGTGAAAGGCTTGATGGTCGAACCCGGCTCGAAGCGATCGGTGACCGCGCGGTTTCGGCGCTCCGCGCTGCCGGATTTGTTCGGTTCGTTGGGATTGAAGGTCGGGTAGTTGGCGACTGCGAGCAACTCACCGGTGCTCGGGTCCAGCAGGATGATCGTGCCTGCGCGCGCTTCGTAGCTGCGCACTGCCAGCTCCAGCTCGCGCTCCGCCAGATGCTGCAACGTTTTGTCGATGGTCAGGGTGACTTCACTGCCCTGCGCCGCGCGGTCATCGAGCAATTGTTCCGAGAACACTACGTCGCCACGCCGATCGAGCACCGAAGGGATGGTCTGCTTGGGGCCGCGCAGCTTGTCCTCGAGCGCAAGCTCCAGACCCTCGATGCCGACGCCGTCGACGTTCGCGAAGCCGAGGACGTGCGCAGCCAGCTCGCGGTTGGGATAGAAGCGCCGCGCCTCTTCGGAGATGGCCACGCCAGCGAGCCGCATCGCGCGCACTGCCTTACCTTGCGCTGGCGTCACGCGACGCTTCACCCACACGAAGTGCCGATCGCCGGTCAGCCTCTGCGCGAGCACCTCAGCGTCGATGCCGAGCAAGGGCGAGAGTCGATCGGCGATGACACGCGGGTCGACGCCTGCCTTCTTGATGGCGCTGGGATTGGCCCAGATGCTGTCGGCGTCCACGCTCACTGCCAGCTCGGCGCCGGCGCGGTCGTAGATGGTGCCGCGCTTGGACGAGAGCGACACCTCACGCAGATACTGTTCTTCGGCCATCTCGCGCAGACCGGCGGCGCGGCGCACCTGCAGATCCCAAGCTCGATACACGACGCCGCCTGCGCCTGCGCCGAGCAGCGTGGCCAAGAGCGCAATCCGCATGCGCATGAAGAGCCGGCGACGGGCGGAAAGGTCGGTCACTCGACCCTCCCGGACAGGCGCGGTGCTGCGCGGTTCTTACCCACGGCGATCACGCTCGCGGGCTGCGCGACGTCCATCTGGAAGGTGCTGCGAGCGACCGCTTCGACACGATCGGCCTGACGCAGCGTCGCAGCTTCCAGCGAGAGCAACCGCTTCTGCTCCAGCAAGTGCCGCTCTTCCACGCGAGCGGCGCCGACGTCATAGCCGAGACGCACGGTCTCGAAGCGCAGCGCAAGATGCACGATGAATGAGGCCGCCGTCGCAACCACCGCCACCGTCCAGAGCATGAGGAAGCGCGCCTTCATGGCGAGTCCTCCACTTCGTCGTCATCGATTCGCCTTCGTGGGCAGCGTTCGGCCGCGCGCAGCTTGGCGCTGCGGGCACGGCGGTTTTCCGCCTGCTCTTCTTCGCCCGCAATGACGGGCCGCTTGGTCAGTGGCAGAAGCTGCGCATCACCCCGGAAGGCGTGCTTGACGACGCGGTCCTCCAGCGAATGGAACGAGATGATCACGGCCACCCCGTGGTCGTTCAGGATGTCGGCGAGCGACGCGACCAAGGCTTCGAGCGCTTCCATCTCGCCGTTGACGGCGATGCGCAACGCTTGAAAAGTGCGCGTGGCCGGATCGATCTTGCTGCCCGGCGGCCGTCCAACGGCGCGTTGTACCGCACGGCGCAGGTCTTCCGTGCTGGCCAGCTCACCCGCTTCGAGCGAGCGCCGGATGCAGCGGGCGATGGCACGCGAACGCCGCTCCTCGCCGAAACGAAAGATCACGTCCGCCAGCTGGCTCTCCGAGAGCCGGCGGATCAGCTCGAGGGCGGTCTCGCCCTGGCTGGTGTCCATGCGCATGTCGAGCGGCCCCGCATGCGAAAACGAGAAGCCGCGCTCCGCCTCGTCCAGCTGCGGAGAGCTGACGCCGAGATCTGCGACCACCCCATCCACGCGAGGGCACCCCGCCGCCGTCAGCAGCGCCGGCAAGTCGGTGAAGTTGCCGTGCAGCACGCTGACCCGCTCGCCGTAGTGGGCAAGAGCGCTGCGTGCGTGCGACACCGCGAGCGGATCGCGGTCGACTGCGAACACACGGCCACTCGGCGCGCTGGCATCCAGAATCGCAGCGGTGTGGCCGCCACCGCCCAACGTGGCATCGGCATAGACGCCCCCGGGACGCGGCTTGAGAAACGCCAGCGTCTCGCGGGTCATGACCGACGCATGAACGAAGGCGTCCATCACAGCCCCAAGTCCGCAAGCCGGCGTGCCATGGCTTGGCGCTTGTCTGGATCAGCCAGCACGTCGTTGCGCAATGACTCGTAGCGCTCCTTGTCCCAGAGCTCCAGATTCGGCCCCATGCCCGCCCAGAGCACTTCGCGATGCAGATCTCCGTGCTTGCGCAGCGTGCCCGGAATCAGAATGCGTCCGAGCTTGTCGACTTCGCATTCGACCGCGCCTGAGACGTAGATGCGTCGCAGCATGGTGACCGACTCATCGAACTGCGGCAGCCGCGCCAGCCGCGCTTCGAATGCGGTCCACTCCGGAAGCGGATAGGCGACCACGCAGGGCTCGAGTCCGGTCGTGAGGATCAGGCGGGCCTCGCCCTGACCGGCGAGAACCTCCCGAAAACGCGACGGCAAGGACGTTCGGCCCTTACCATCTATCGCGTGCTCGTACCTGCCTCGAAACACACGCACTCACCTTCGGGGCGGCTGGTTGGCACTGCTTGCCACTTCTTACCACCCTGCCGCAAGCTAAGGGCAAGCTCGACACACTGTCAACTTCTTTTGGGCGCCGATAAGCGCTTGAATTGCCGTGATTTTTGTTCACGGCTCTGGTCCAAGGTGGGCACAGTACGCAGCAGTGGGCGGAGGGTCTTGTTCAGCGCTGGACGGATGCGCAGCTTTCCGTTGGGCTTTGGAGCTTGGTTGGGCCTTGCTTGGGCCTTGCACTCTAAGAAGCCGCTACCCTAAGCTGTTGAAATCACGGACCGTAGGAGAGCCGCTTGCAACTGGATTTCCAGGGCCGGGAAGTAACCGTAAAGCTCGTCTACTACGGCCCCGCGCTGAGCGGTAAGACCACGAATTTGCAGGCGATTCACCGCTTGCTCTCGCCCGAGGGCAAGGGCCGGCTGATGACGCTGGAGACCCGCGACGACCGCACGCTCTTCTTCGATCTCTTGCCGCTCACCGTGAACACCGGGTCGGGCCTCACGGTGAGGATCAAGCTCTTCACTGTCCCCGGACAGGTGATCCACAACTCCACCCGTCGCTTGGTGCTACAGGGCGCCGACGGAGTCGCCTTCATCGCTGACTCCCAGGTGCAGGAAGTGCGGGCGAACCAGGCGTCGTTCAAGGATCTGCGCAAGAACCTGCGGGAGAACGGCATCGACCCCAGCGCGATGCCGCTGGTCATCCAATACAACAAGCGCGATCTGCCCAACATCCGCAGCGAGGAGGAAATTATGCGGATGGCTAGCCAGGGCAAGGAGCGCATCTACCTCGCGACCGCCACGCACGGCACCGGCGTCGCCGACACGTTCATGGGGCTGATTGGCGCGACCTGGGAGCACATGGAGCGCCAACACGGCCTGCGACAGCGCTTCGGTCTCGACGAGCAAGCCGTCATGCACGACCTGCGCAAGCGCTTCGGCGGACCGGCGGAAACACGCCCACATGGATGACGCGAAGCAGGCAGATATCTCCTACGGGGAGATCGCGAACCTCGAAGATCTGATCGATCGCGAGTCTCTGCGCGAAGTCTGCCGTTCGTTCTTCGATCTCTTCGGCTTGTCGATCCGCGTCTTCTCCAGCCGCGGGACGTTGCTTGCCACCGTGCACGAGGAACGCAGCATTTGCCGCTACGTGAATAGCCTGACGCGCGGGCGCGCGGCCTGCAGCGAGACGGTCGCGCAAGCGCAGATGCTGGTGCCGAAGGACGGCACCACGATCAGCCACCAGTGCTTCACCGGAGCCGTCTACCACGTGGTGCCGATCATCTACGACGAGCGCCAGCTCGGGCGCATCGTGCTCGGCCCCTTCCTGCCATCCGAGACCAACGAGATCCCTGTTGCACTGGTCAACCTCGACCCGCAGCTCGAGCCAGAGCGTGCGCGCGCGGCCCTGGCGGAGATGCCGCGGGTTCGTGCGCAGACCGCCAGCCGCATTGCAACCCACCTGCGGGGCGTGCTCGATCTGATCCTCTTCTCCGGGCACCGCGCACGACTGACCAGCGCCATGCACTTGGCGACCGTGCGCGAGAACTACCGGGAGCTCTCCGAGAAGAACTCACGACTGCAA
>JADGRG010000729.1 GCA_017881145.1 Sandaracinaceae bacterium
ATCGGAAGATCCTTTCCGTCTCGTCCACGGTGTGTCGGCAACACAGCAACGTAACGCTGCAGGCCCCGCCCCCGTGGCGATGGAGCCCCCACTCTCGGCGAGGCTGCAGCCCGTGTCAAGACGAGAACGCACGCGACGAGCACTCCGGCTAGGCCTGGTCATGTGCGGGTCTGCGAAGCGTGTATATTTGGCGGGCCGATCAGCTGCAGCCGGCTGCGGCGAGCCTTGGAGGACACCATGCACGCACCACGTTACGTAAAGACGACCCTCTTCTTGTCTACGTTGTCTGCGCTGTCTGCGTTCGCGCTCGTCGCCTGCAACCAGAAGGAGGAGCGACCTCCGAGCGCCGCTGCCACTTCCGAAGCGCTGGCGCCAACGCCTGCGCCTGCAGCCGCGCCGCCTTTCGATGTGGCCAAGGTGCAAGAGCGCGCCAAAGCCATCTGGACCGCGCTGCCCGCCAACATGGACTCGGCGACTAACCCAGGCACCGAAGCCAAGCTCGCACTGGGCCGTCAGCTTTACTACGAGAAGCGCCTCTCGAAGAACCAGGACGCCTCTTGTAACACCTGTCACGACCTCGACAAGTATGGCATCGACGCGCGCGTGCCCGGTGGCAAGACCTCGGCCGGGCACAGAGGCCAGATGGGCGCTCGCAACT
This sequence comes from Sandaracinaceae bacterium, assembly GCA_017881145.1. Classification (GTDB taxonomy): domain Bacteria; phylum Myxococcota_A; class Polyangia; order Polyangiales; family JAFGIB01; genus JADGRF01. The sequence goes on from JADGRG010000729.1 coordinate 659, forward strand.
CGCCCACCGTCTACAACGCGGCGTTGCACTTCACCCAGTACTGGGACGGTCGCGCGGCGGACGTCGAAGCGCAAGCCAAGGGACCGATCCTCGATCCGGTCGAGATGGCCGTAACCGCCGACGCCCAAGTAGTGAAGATGCTCAAGTCGATCCCCGGCTATCTGCCGCTCTTCAAGGCAGCGTTCCCCGAAGCCAAGGATCCCATCACGTACGACAACCTCGCGAAGGCCATCGGCGCCTTCGAGCGCCGGCTGGTCACGCCAGGCCGCTTCGACAAGTTCGTGGCGGGTGACAAGAGCGCGCTCACCGAAGAAGAAGCCAAGGGCCTTTCGCTCTTCATGGATGTCGGATGTCTCGCCTGTCACTCGGGGCCCGCGTTCGGTGGCGGCATGTTCCAGAAGCTCGGGCTGCTCAAGCCCTACCCGACCACCGATACCGGCCGCTTTGGCGTGACCAAGAACGAGAGCGACAAGTTCTTCTTCAAGGTGCCGACTCTTCGCAACGTCGACGACACCGCCCCCTACTTCCACGACGGATCCGTCCCCACACTCCAAGCAGCTGTTCAGCTCATGACCGAGTACCAGACCGCCAAGGGCACGCTGAGCGAGAGCGAGTTGGTGCAGATGGTGGCGTTCTTGAAGAGTCTGACGGGCACGATTCCCCACGACTACGTCAAGGAGCCTGCAGCCTTGCCGCCGGGCAAAGCGACACCCAAGCCCGATCCGACCTGATGGTTGGCGGCGGCCATACCGGCAGGGTTTGTCTCCAAGGTGTGCGCGCTAGGAAAGCAGGCGCTTGCGCACCGCGCGGCTCGACCAGAGCAGGAGCCCGATCGAGCCGGCGACCGTGTAGCCCACATCCCAGGCCAGCACGGACCACGACGCGCCGGTGTCGTGTGCGCCGTGGAAGGCGAAACGCGCGATGCGCACCGGATGCAGCAGCGGCAAGGCTTCGGCCACGTAGAGCCACGCGCCATGCAGGCGTTCTTCGATGGGGAAGAACACGTCCGAGAAAAGGAAGAGCGGTGTTAGGAAGAGCGTGAAGTAGTAAGAGAAGAGGTCGATGCTGCCGATGCTCATCGTGAACGCAAGCCCGAGCCCCGCGAAGAGTAAGCCCGCCAGCGGAATCACAGGCAGCACGCGCAGCGCTTGCATGGGTGTAGCCAGACCCAAGCCCATCGCGACCAAGAGGAAGATGCCTCCGTAGATGCAGGCGCGGATCAGTGCCCAGAGCGTTTCACCGACCAAGATGTCGTCGGGCTCGACGGGTGTGGTGAGCATGCCCGCGTAGGACTTTTCGTAGGTCATGCGCACGAAGACGTTGTAGGTGGCCTCGAAGCTGCTGCCGTTCATGGCCGACACACAGATCAGGCCGGGCACCAGGAACTCCACGTAGGAGAGCCCGCGCATCTTGCTCACGTAGGCGCCGACGCCGAGGCCGATCGACCAGAGGTAGAAGAGCGGCTCGAAGAAGTTCGGCAGAATGCTGAGCATCCAGGTGCGCTTGTACATGGTGGCGTTGCGGCGCGTGACCGCGAGCACGTGCGGAATGGAAATGCGCGAGCTCATGCGCCAGCCTCCAAGGTCGTGCCGGTCTCGGCGAGGAAGACGTCTTCGAGGTTGGCCCGGCGCATCACGTAGGCACGCTCCGGGTCGATGGCCTGCAGCCGCTGCGGAAGCGCGCCGAGATCGGGTCCATACACCAAGAGCCTGGCTCCGGAGCGCAGCGAGCCCGTGCCCGGCAGGCCGTCGAGCAAGCGCAGCTCTTCTTCCTTGCTGCAATCGACTTCGAAGGCGTCGCGCCCGACGCGCGTGCTGATCAGCTGCTTGGGCGAACCCGCAGACACGGCGCGGCCCTGATCCATGATCACCACGTAGTCGCAGAGCCGCTCGGCTTCATCCATGTAGTGTGTGGTCAGCAACACGGTCTTGCCCTGCGACTTCAGCTCGCGGATCTTCGTCCAGAGCGAAAGCCGCACGGCTGGATCGAGGCCGGTGGTGGGCTCGTCCAGAATCAAGAGCTCGGGCTGGTTGATCAGCGACATGGCGATCGCGAGCCTGCGCTTGAAGCCGCCGGAGAGCGCGATCACCGGCACGTTCGCGTGCGAGCCGAGCTCGAGGTAGTCGATGAGCTCGGCGATGCGCTTGCTCCGCTCGGGTTCGCGCAAGAGGTGGTAGCGACCGAAGACCTCGAGGTTCTCGACCGGTGAGAGCGCGTCGATCATCACGTTGTCTTGCAACGTCACGCCCAGGCGCGCGCGCACCGCACGGCTCTCGCGCGCCACGTCGAGGCCAAACACCTTCACGCTGCCGCTGCTGGGCGCGCTCACGCCGTAGATCATGCGCAGCGTCGTGCTCTTGCCAGCGCCGTTCGGACCGAGCAGCCCGAAGCACTGCCCAGCGTGCACCTGCAGGTTCAGCTCGTGAACCACCTCGCGCTCTGCGTAGCGCTTGGAGACGTTGATGACATCGACGACGGTGCTCATGGCGGGCCGCGAGCATAGCGCACGCAACACCTGGCGCCCAACGCCAGATGCGTCAGCCACCGCACCTTGGGAGCAGCTACTCTATTCGGCCGCGGCTTGTAGCGCGGGCGGCCTACGCTCGATGGTCAGCTCGCCGCTCTTGGCTGCATCCACCACGATCGTGTCTCCAGGCAGCAGCTTGCCGCTGAGGATGCGCTCGGCCAGCGGGTTTTCGAGCAGCTTCTGGATGACGCGCTTGAGTGGCCGCGCGCCGTAGATCGGGTCGAAGCCGAGGTTGCCGAGCAGATCTTTGGCGCCGTCCGTCATCGAAAGCGTGAGCTCGCGCTCCTTCAAGCGCTGCTCGAAGCGACGCAGCTGGATGTCGACGATGGCGCGCAACTCGGCGCGGTCCAGTTGGTGGAAGACCACGGTCTCGTCGAGCCGGTTCAGGAACTCCGGACGGAAGTGCAAGCGCAGCTCTTCGAGCACGGCTTTCTGCACCTCTTCGTCATTCTTGGCCGCTTTGATGTGCTGCGAGCCCACGTTGCTGGTCATGATGATCACGGTGTTGGTGAAGTCCACCGTGCGGCCCTGTGAGTCGGTCAGGCGACCGTCGTCGAGCACCTGCAACAAAACGTTCCAGACATCGGGATGGGCCTTTTCGATCTCATCGAAGAGGATGATGCTGTAGGGGCGCCGTCGGACCGGCTCGGTCAGCTGACCGCCTTCGTCGTGCCCGATGTAGCCCGGAGGTGCGCCGATCAAGCGAGCCACGGAGTGCTTCTCCATGTACTCGCTCATGTCGATGCGGATCATCGCGGTCTCGTCGTCGAAGAGAAACTCCGAGAGCGCGCGCGCCAGCTCCGTCTTGCCAACGCCAGTCGGGCCCAGGAACAAGAAGGAACCCACCGGACGACGTTGATCACCGAGACCAGCGCGACTTCGGCGCACGGCGTTGCTGACTGCCACCAGCGCTTCTTCTTGGCCGACCACTCGCGTGCGCAACCGGTTTTCCATGTCGAGGAGCTTTGCCTTCTCGCCCTCCAACATCTTGCTCACCGGCACGCCGGTCCAGCGCGACACCACCTTCGCGATGTCTTCCTCGGTGACTTCCTCTTTGAGGTAGGAGCCGTCCTTCTGCACTTCCGCGAGCTTGGCTCGCTCCGCGATCACGGCCTTCTCGGCCGCGGGAATGTCGCCGTAGCGCAGCTTCGCGGCGCCTTCGTAATCGGCCACGCGTTGAGCACGCTCCAGGTCGATGCCGAGCTGCTCGACCGCGGCCTTCTTGGCGCGGATCTCGCCGATGATCTTCTTCTCCTCTAGCCACTTGGCGCGCATCTGCGACTTCTTCTCGGAGAGCTCGGCCAGCTCCTTCTGCAGCTCCGAGAGACGCTTCTTGCTCGCCGGATCCGTCTCCTTCTTCAGTGCCTGCTGCTCGATCTGAAGCTGCACCGAGCGGCGTTCGACCAGCTCGATCTCGTGCGGCATGGAGTCGATCGCCATCTTGATCTCGGCGGCGGCTTCATCCATCAGGTCGATGGCCTTGTCCGGCAAGAAGCGGTTGGTGATGTAGCGATCGGAAAGCGTGGCGGCAGCCACCAGCGCGGGATCCTGGATGCGAATGCCGTGATGCACTTCGTAGCGCTCCCGCAAACCACGCAGGATGTTGATGGTGTCCGGTACGCTCGGCTCGCCGGTGAAGACCGGTTGGAAGCGCCGTGCGAAGGCGGCGTCCTTCTCGATGTGCTTGCGATACTCGTCGAGTGTGGTCGCGCCGATGCAGCGCAGCTCGCCGCGCGCCAGCGCCGGCTTGAGCATATTGCTGGCGTCCATCGCGCCTTCAGCTGCGCCCGCACCCATGATGGTGTGGAGCTCGTCGATGAAGAGGATGATGCGACCTTCGGCTGCCTCGATCTCCTTGAGCACGGCCTTGAGCCGGTCCTCGAACTCGCCGCGGTACTTGGTGCCGGCGATCAGCGCGCCCAAGTCCAGCGCCAAGAGCTTCTTGTCCTTGAGGCTGTCCGGGATGTCGCCCTTGGCGATGCGCTGGCCGATGCCTTCGACGATGGCGGTCTTGCCCACGCCGGGCTCGCCGATCAGCACCGGGTTGTTCTTGGTGCGTCGAGCCAGCACCTGGATCACGCGACGGATCTCTTCATCGCGGCCGATCACCGGATCGATCTTGCCCGCAGCCGCCATCGCCGTGATATCGCGCGTGTACTTCTCGAGCGACTGGAACTTGCCTTCGGCGTCGGCGTCGGTCACGCGCTGCGCACCGCGCACTTCCTTGATCGCGCGCAAGAGCGAGTCCTTGTCGACGCCGTGCTCCTTCAAGAGCTTCAGGAGCTCGTCCTTCTGCGCGAGCTGCGCCAAGAGCACATGCTCGGCCGAGGAGTATTCGTCCTTCAGGTCCTGCGTCTCTTTCCAGGCTTGCGTCATCATCTCGCGCAGTCGCCGCGAAAGCGAAGGCTCGGCGCCACCTTGCACGCGCGGCAGCGCTTCGACGCGTTTGCGCAGCGCAGCCGTCAGTGCGCTGGCCTTGCCGCCGGCTTTGGTGACGAGCGCAGGCGCAATGCCATCGCTCTGCTCCAAGAGCGCAGAGAGCAAGTGCTCCGGCTGCAGCTCCGGATTGCCGCGCTCTGTCGCGTCGTTCTGGGCGGCCTGCAACGCTTCGCGCGTCTTGTTTGTGAGACGATCCAGGCGCATGAAAATTCCCTCCGCGCGGTAACCTAACCACGCCCTCCCGGGGATCAAGCCGCGCACCCGCAGACCGGCGCGTGTTTCAGCGGCTTTCCACTCCGAAAGGAGCTCGGTTTCAGAGCGCTTCGGCGCTGGGCACGAAAGCTCGCACATCGAGCGGCTTCTGCGAGTCGTCGGGTCCGAGAGCGCGTGTGAGCGCGTCCCAGTCGGCTGCGCTCGGGACTAGCCGGCGGCCGAAGTCGAGGGCGATACGTGCGCTCGGACGGTCACCCGCGGCTGCGAAGTAAAGCGCAAAGGCCAGCGGCTGCCCTGCAACCAGGCGTTGTGCCACCGGATCGAGCAGCGACGTGTAGGCGGTGGTCGACAGACGCGCGACGTCTTGGCGATAGGCAGCCGCCGCGACGAGCTCCTCGGTGCGGGTGACGTCGGAACCGATCACCTCGTAGAAGAAATGACTCGGTCGCAGCGCTCGGTAGAGTGTCGGTGCCGTGCGCGCGTCGGCGTCGAGCAGGACGGGGCGATCTTCAGTCAGCGTATCGAGCTCGGAGCGTGCTAGCTCGCCTTCGAGCAGGTAGGCGCGCAGGAGCGGTCGCAGCGCCGCGTCGTTCGGGGACAGACCTTGTGTGGCACTTCCGCGTTCCCAGAACGCGAGCGAGACGGTGCGGAGATCCGGCCGGCTCTGGGTCTCGGCTTGGCAGGCACGCAAGAGGCCGGCCGTGGCGGGGTTGCGCACCACTACCAGTGCGCCTGTTGGCAAGCGCTCGACGCTCTCGGCGTGCAGCGCGTCGAGAAGACCGAAGCTGCGGACGGTGGTGTGTGCCGCCGTCAGCTGCAAGCGCAGCGCGCCCAGCAACAAGAGACCAAGCGCGGCTCCCAGCTGGCCGCGACCGAGCTTGGGGGCGGACTCGCCAGCCGGGGCCAAGAGCACGCCGGCCAGAGCCGCCGCAAGCATGGCGCAGCCAGCCAGCAAGTGCGCCAGCATGCCGACTCCGTCGGGAGGCTGCGGGACCCGTCCCAGCACGCCATACACCGCGAACGGCACCACGCAGGCGATCACCCAGAGCATGCCGATGCGTCGCACGCCGGGGGTCTGCAGCGCTGCGATGGCTCCGAGCAGCGCCCCGATGCCAAGCACGCCAACCTCGCTCGTAACCACGCGGACGAATGACATGCTCGGGTGCATGTTCTGCGGCAGCGTCAGCACGGAATGAGTGGCGGTGTCCGCGAGCGAGCCACCTGCCAGCGCGCCCAGATGCATGCCGACGCCCCCGATCAGCGCGCAGATTGCCGCGCGAGCGATCGGCGCGAGACCTTTGGCGTGTTGAACGCGCACCAAGGTAGGCACGGTGGCCGGCACCAGCAGCGCCGCTGAGAGCAGATCGTTGCCGAGGGCCGCACCAAGGCAGAGCGCCGCGGTGTAGAGCGGCCGCATATCGTGCGAGGGCCAGCGAGCTTCCAGGTAGGTGAGGCGTTCGAGCAAGAGCGTCGACAAGAGCAGCTGCAGCGCGAAACCTTCGGGGCGCAAGCCTTGGAGGAAGAGCGCGGGTGTGCCGGCGACCAGCAGGCTGAAGCCGAGCGCGACCGGTGCGATCAGCGCGTCGTGGGTCACGCCCTGCGCGCGCAGGAGTGTGTCGATGCTGCGATAGAGGGCAGCGCAGGCGAGCCCGAGCGCAAGCGCCGAGCCGAGCGCGACGCGCAGTGCGAGTGGACCGATGGGCAGCAGCGAGCAGAGCTTCCCGAGCAGCGCGGCCGGTAGTGCGAAGCAGCGTGCGTCGTCGCCGAGGCTCGCGCTCTGCAAGGCGAGCGAGCCGGCCAGGTAGCCGTGCGGCGCGGCATGCACCAAGCAGTAGATGAGTGGCACGAGCGCGGCAGCCAAACGGCCCAGCCTGGAGATCGAGGAAGCCTCGGGTGCTTTGGCGAGCAGAGCCATGCGGGGAGATCCAACCAGTGGCGCACGCGGGGCAAGCGACAAGGGAGCCGCAGCTCCCGGCCCCGACACTAGCTTTTCGCGCGGCTGGCGTCGGAGTGCAAATCTCTTGGCAACTTTTCGCGAGTCGAGCCGCGTCGAGGCCTGTCCACAGCCCCGCCGGTTGCTACGCTCGCGGCCCGAAGGGACGCTCCACGCCCCGCGAGCAAGGTGCCTACGGACAGCCTGACCCATGCAGTGGTTGCGGAGGCCTGGCGTGAAGGGGATACTTTCGCGATGCGCAATTCACAGGAAAGACCAGCTATCGGACAACTCATCGCGCTGAGCGTTTGGGCGGTGCTTGCGGTCGCGGCCTGCAAGACCTCGGCGGCTCACAGTGTCGGTGCCGCAGGCAGCGACGGCGGAGAGGTTGTGGCGCGTACCAGCGCCAGCAACACCGCTGGGTCGAGTGCTTCTGGCGCCAACAACACGGCCGGCGGCCGTGCCGGCACGGCCGCCGATGCGGCAACCAGTGTGCATGCAGGACAGACCCGTGCCGACGCCTCCACCGGCCACAGCGTCGCGCCACCCGAGAACGATGCAGCTGTTGGCGGCACTCATGGCGGGACGGTCCATGACGCTGCCGTAGCAGTGACCAGCCCGCTCAACGGCACGGTGCGCGTTGCCTACCTGCGTCACAGCACCGGCGGAGTCATCTGGGATGGTGGCGTAGAGGAGTTCATCGCGAGCTACGCCAGCGCGCACGGCAAGAGCTACCCCATCAACAAGATCACCTACCCGGACACTTCGGGCGGCTACCCGTGGGCCAACTACGCCTACGACTACTGGAACCTCTGGGTGGCGCACCAGGGTACCAGTCGTGACCGCGGCGAGTTGAATCTGGATGACCTGGCGAAGGACTACGACGTCATCATGTTCAAGCACTGCTTTCCGATGAGCGCCGTCGAGGCCGACGAGCCGTCGTCCAGCGTGTCCTCCGAGGCCAAGACTCTGGCTAACTACAAGCTGCAATACGCCGCGCTCAAGGCGCGCATGCATTCCTTTCCGCAAAAGCGCTTCCTGGTTTGGACGGGCGCCGCCCTCACCGTCGGAGACACCAACCCCGCGAATGCTCAACGCGCCAAAGAGTTCTTCGACTGGGTGAAGACAACCTGGGACGAACCAGGAGACAACATCTATGTGTGGGACTTCTACGCGCTCGAGACCGAGGGAACGCTCTACCTGAAGCCCGAGTACGCAGCGGGAGCCAACGACTCACATCCAAATGCAACCTTTGCGACGATGGTCGCGCCCTACATCGGCCAGCGCATCATCGACGTGATTGAAGGCCGTGGCGACACCGGCAGCCTCACGGGCAAGTAGCGTACGTAAGCGACCGCCGCGAGAGCGCTCTTCAACTGTGCGCAGCTGCCGTCACCGCAACTTCTAGACGTTGGGTTG
>JADGRG010000730.1 GCA_017881145.1 Sandaracinaceae bacterium
CCGACGGCAAGATTGGCAAGGGTGCAGGCTCGATGAAGATCGCCATCGGCCGGTACAACTGCGACGGCACCTACAGCTTCTATTCCGACACGGCCGCCCCGGATCACGGCGTCAACAAGGATCCGAAGCGCTGGCAGGCCAAGGAAGTCCCGATCGTGGTCGATGGCTCGAAGGCCTACCCCGACAAGATGATCCCGGTCTTCAGCCAGGACAGCCAGCGCGGCTACACCATCACGCCTTACGTGGTTTCCACTACGTTCAAGCTCGACTGGGAACTCTACACACAAGGCTTCACGATGGAGAAGTTCCCGGATGACGGCACCGAGGACAACATGAACTGCGTCGGGGAGCTCGCGGATGGCACGTGGAAGGCGGCAGGAACCTTCATCGTGTACGCGCCGATGGACGTGAACAACCACGACGGGATCACGGATCTGGACGGGCAAACCTTCTGCCAGCTCGTAGCCTTCGGCCCCTTCGTCAAGTCGCCCTGCCTAGAGACGAAGCGCTGCACGCCGGATCCTGGCGGCGACACCACGAAGTGCGCGTTCGTGAAGCTGCCCGACAGCCTGTGCCCGGTGACTGACGCCGAGAAGGCGATGTGGGGCTGCCATATCGGCGACGTCGTGAAGCCTGGCGATGCAACCGACCCAGCCGGAGAAAAGACCAACTGCACCAAGGATGCGGTCACGACGGCACTCGACCCAGACAAGGGGCCTGTGACCACCCAGGGACAATGCTGCGACCCGCTCGGCACGCAGACGAACGGGCTGCCGGCCTGCAACGCATACATGCTGCGTAACGAGTTCACGGCGGCTGCGGCAGAGATCACCGACGAAGAGGTCAACGACCTGCAACCGGACTGCCACGGCAAGTGAGGTAGTCGCATATGTAGCGAGGCGCATCGGGACTTCCGGTGCGCCTCGTCTGCTTTCGGTGCGGGCGCATTGATCATTTCCATGCTGTCGATAACCATGTCGACCCATGGCGAAGCGAGAGAGTGAGGGAGCAGCCGAGCGAGCAGACGCACTTGCTCGACGGCTAGCGGCCGCTCCGAACGACGCGCAGGCGTATCGGGCACTGCACGATCACTATCGCGGGGTGGGCGACTACGCATCGCTCGCGAACTTGGTTGCGGGCTTTGCGTCGTATACGAGCGATGAGCGCGAGGCCAGCCGCGCCTACCAAGAGGTCGCCGAGCTCTTCGAGCAACACCTGGGTGACACGAAACGCGCGGAAGGCTTCTACCGCAAGGCGCTCAAGCGGCTGCCGACCAACATCGACGCCTCGGAAGGGCTGCAGGCGCTGCTGGAGCGCGGTGGTCGCTTGCGTGAGCTGACGGATCTGATCGCAGGACAGCTCGATACGTTGGAAAGCCGACACGGAGATCCGCGTGACATCGCCGTGCTCTGCTATCGCCTGGGCGAGCTCTGGGGAAAGCACTTCGATCGAGGCGACGAAGCACTCGGCTACTACAGGAAGGCCTACGAGCTGGATCCTTCACTGCTGCGTGCCATCTACGAGGCGCGCCTTCTGCAGCTGCAACGAGGAGACCGCCGCGCTGCAGCCGCGCTCTACGAGAAGGAAGTAGCGGCGGAATCATCGCTGCCGCGCAAGGCGCACCTGCTGCGTGAGCTAGCAAGCCTCTACGAAGAGCTGGACGACATCGACGGCTCGGTCTCGGCTTTGGAGCGCGCGAAAGCGCTCGCTCCGCAGGATCTCGAGCTGACCCACTTGCTGGCGACGGGCCTCTTGCGCCGCAGCAAGGGTCAGGACGAGCGCATGCGCATGGCCGATCTCGACCGCGTGGCCGAGCTGCTCTGCGATATCACTGCGGTGCTCCCGCAGGAGGAAGGGCGTCCTTTCCTGCTCACAGCACTGACCCACGCTCCTTGGCACGCGCGGGCGCTCTCCGAGCTAGAGACACTCACCCAGGGCGGCGATGCAACACACGCGCTTGCCGCACATTGGGTCGCGTATCTCGCGCACAACCCCGAAGGTGAAGCTGCGGACCGACGGCGCATCGCGCTCGCCAAGGCTTACCTAGACGGTGGCCAGGTCGAGGACGCTCGCTTCTGTCTGACGCAAGCCGCGCAGCACGGCGTCACGGAAGCCAAGCGCATGCTCGCAGCGCTGGCCGCAACGCCATCCACAGAGCAAGCTGCCGAGCATCCTGACCTGGTCACGCAGCTTGGACAGGTCGATGTCATCGATGCGCTGCGCGAGCAGACCCGTGACGAAAGCGCGCCTTGGCCGGACGAACCCACGTCGCCTGGACAGCCGCCCGAAGGCGCGCTGACCGAGGCGGAAAAGCCGCTGACCGAGACCGTGCAGCCGGCACGGCGTGCTGCTGATCCAGCGACGCAGCACGCGGGGTCGCGCTCCGAGCAGGACTCCGTTCGCCCAGCGCCGAACGGGCAGCGCGCCAGCGCAGCGCGCGCAGACGACACCGAGGTCATTGCGACTGAAGCGCGGCCCGGAGCGGGCGAGCTGGAAGCACGCTACGGCGAGGACTTGCCCGCACTGCAACGCGAGCTCAGTGCACGCGTTGCCTCGGGACAGAGCGAAGCAGCAGTCGCTATCGCCGAGCGCATCCTCGAGCTCGATCCGCTCGCCGGGGAAGCCTTTGCGCTCCTCGACCGGCACTACCGGCAGAAGCGCGATTTTCGGCGCCGTGCCGAGCTGATGCTCAAGAGCGCAGACCACGACGAGCTGCCACTTGCGACACGCAGACAGCGGCTGCGGGAAGCCGTCAGCCTCTTCGAAACGCGCGTGGCCGATGTCGATGCTGCTCTGCTGGCGTATCGGCGGCTGGCGGAGCTGGAACCGGAAGGCGACGATGCGCGGCGCGGACGAAAGCGTCTGCTGGAGCGTGCGCGACGCTGGGACGAGCTTGCCGAAGTTCTGGATACCGAGGTCGCGCTCCAGACCGAAACCGAAGCCAAGTTGCTGCTCTTGCGCCGTCTCACCGAGCTGCACCGTCGCGAACGCGGCGACCACGCCAGCGCAGCGCAATGCCTGGAAGCCATCGTCGCGCTGGCGCCGGGAGACCGTCCTGCGCGTGCTGCGCTCACCGAGGAGCTGATCGGGCTTGGCCGCAACCCTGAAGCCGCCGATTGGCTGGAGCGGCGCATTCGCGAGACCGACAACAAGTCGGAGCGGCTGCCGCTCTTGCGCCAGCTGGGCAAGCTGCTCGAAGAGCGGATGGGCGACGCCGACGCAGCCTTCCTGGTCTACGAACGCATCCTCGAGATTTCCAAAGACGACGCCCATGCGCTCGATCGCATGGCGGAGATCGACGAAGCCAGCGGCTCGCACGAGCGTCTGCTGGCAACGCTGGAGCGCAGGGCACAACGAGCCGCGCCGGCAGCCGCTGCCGACGTCCGGGTGCGGATGGCCACGCTGGCAGAGGCCGACCTACTCGACCGCACGCGCGCTGCCAGCTTCCTGCGTGAAGCGCTCACGCTCGCACCAGCCAATCAGCAGATCCTCACTGCACTCTGCAACCTCTACGAGCGCGACGAGCGCTACGACGAGCTGCTGACGCTCTTGCGTGAGCGTGCCAGCTCCGAGCGCAACGAAAAGGCTCGTGCTGATCTCTATCGGCGCATCGGACGTGTGCTCGCGCAGCACGGAAACGACGACGTAGCAGCAGAAGAAGCCTACGCGACGGTCCTCACGCTCTGCGAAGACCGCGAGGCTCTGCTCTTCATCGAGCAACGCGCCCGAGCGGCGCAAGATGCCGGCAAGCTTCAGGGTTGCCTCGGCAGGCTTGCCGCGCTGGAGAGTGAGCCCGAAGCCCGCAAGCTTCGACTCTTCGAGCAGAGCACGCTGCTCGTAGCGCTGGGCAAGCAGGCCGAGGCCGCGGCGGCGCTGAGCCGCATCCTGCTGGAGGTCGATGCCTTCGACGCAGGGGCGAAAGCAGAGCTCGAGAAGCTCTGCGAGGCTCTCGGCGACTATAGACCGCTGGCCACGGTGCTCGAGCTGAGCAGGACCCAAACCAGCACTCCGGAACAGCTCTCCGAGTGCGCGAGCGAGCTCGCCGACCTCTACGAAGCCAAGCTGCAGGACGAGGCCAAGACCATCCGCTGCCTCGTCGAGTGGGCACAGGCCGTCAAGGAGGAGCCAAGACCGCTGCGGCGGCTGGCTGCCATCTACCAGCGCAAGCGCCGCTACAAAGACTTGTTAGGAACACTCGACGCCCTGAGCAGCGTCGAGACTTCCCAGAGCGCGCGCGTGCTTGCCCTGCGCTCCGCCGCCGAGCTTGCCCAGAGCAAGCTAAACGACGACGCAGGCGCCTTCCGGCGAGTCGCAGAGCTGGTGACGCAGAACGAGGGTCCGCTCGACCCTGCGTTATTGGGGATAGCTCGCAAAGCCAACCGCATAGCCGACCTCTGCGACCTCTGCGAAGTCACTGGCCGGCACCAGGAGCTCTTTGCGCTTCTGCGCGAGCGCATCGCCGCCGAGCCCAACGTCGAAGCCAAGGTGAAGCTCCAGCTTCGGCTGGCCGCCGCCTTCGTCGAGCACACCCAAGACGAAGCGTCTGCACTCGCGGTCTACGAGGAGCTGCTCACGCTGGGCGATGACACCGAAGCGCTGCGCTTCGTGCAGAGTTGGTCGTTGAGACACGACGACCCGGAGCGGCTCTCGCGCGCGCTCGAGCGGCTGGCGCGCATAGAAACCAGCCCCAGTGATCGCCGTGACTTACTCTTGGAGCGCGGACACGTCCTGCAGACACGCCTCAACCGACCGCGCGAAGCCATCACGGTGCTCGAAGAGGCGCTTGCGCTCGATGGTCGCTTCGAGCCTACGCTCCTAGCATTGGTGGCCGCCTGCGAAGCTGCGCCCGACCACGGCAAGCTTGCAGCCGTACTCGAACGGCTCCTGGGCCGAGAGACGGATGCGGAGAGCAAGCTCTCGGTTCTGCGCCAGCTCGCCGATCTCTACGAAGGGCCTCTGACCGACGAGCGACGTGCCCTGCACGCGCTGGAACGTTGGACCGCGTTCGATGCAACGCAGTGCGAGCCGCTGCGGCGACTGCGCGCGCACCACGAGAAAGCCGGCCACCTGCGCGAGCTACTCACCCCGCTCGATTCCCTCGCCGAGCACGAGAGCGAACCCAAGCAACGCATCGAAGCCAGCATTGCTGCCGCCAGGTTGGCGCAGAACAAGCTCTCCGATACTGACGGGGCCTTTGCGCGTCTGTCGCCTCTGGTGCCGCTCTGCAATCCGGCGGTGGATGCCGCGCTCTTGGCGCTGGCTGGCAGCGCAGGTCAACTCGGACGCTTCTACGATCTGCTGGAAGGCGCAGGGCGTCTTCCGGAGCTGGCGTCGCACCTGGAGCAGAGCGCGCGCGTCGAAAGCGACGCCAAGATTCGCGCGCTGCTCTTGCGCCGCGCTGCCAAGCTGGCACAGGGACCGCTCGAAGACGAGGCACGCGCTGCCGAGCTCTGGACGAAGCTCTTGGCACTCGAAGAAGACGCCGAGGCGCTGCGCTTCATGCAGGCCCGAGCGCTGCGTGCGGACGACTCGGAGCAACTCTGCGATGCGCTCCTGCGACTTTCGGCGCTGGAACGCGACCCACGCGAGCAGCGCGACCTGCTCTACGAGCACGCGCATTTGCTCAACGCGCGGCTCGCGCGAGCCAGTGATGCCATCCCCGTTCTGGTGCGCGTCGTCTTCGAGCTCGATGCGGATTTCGAGCCCGCCATCGATGAGCTGATCAGCGCCGCTGAAGCAGCCGGTGATAGCGCGACTCTGGCGCGAGCGCTGGAACGCCTGCTCGAGCGTGCGACAGAGCCGGCGGCCCGCGCCGAGCTGGCTGCGCGCCTGAGTGCGCTCTACCAAGATGTACTGCACGACGAAGCTCGGGCGCACAAGGCGCTGACGGCCTGGCAGAAGGCCGACCCGAGCGACATTACGCCGGTGCGCGCGCTGCGTGTTCTACTCTCGCAACGCGAGCACGGACCGCAGCTCATCGCGACACTGGACGAGATCGTTCGACTGACCGAAGACGACGCAGAGCGCGTCCAGGCGCAGCTCGGGGCCGCTCGCCTCTGCTTCGAGGTCGAGCATGATGTCGATGCGACGCTGACGCGACTCTTGCCGCTCATGCAAGCCGGTCAGAGCGAGGCCGATGCGCTCTATCGCAGTGTGGCGCTTGGCGCAGGGCGCGTCGAAGCGCTGGCCGAGCTTTACGAAGGGCTAGGCCGCTACGACGAGCTGGTCGAGCTCCTGCAGGATTGCGCAGAAGCCGCAGCGGACAAGACGCAAAAAGCAGAGCTGCTGCTGCGCTGCGCGCATGTCCTGGCGAACTCCGTCGGCGACGAGGTGGCGGCGGCTGAGGCCTATCGCGACGTGCTCACGTTGCGGGAGGACGCCGAAGCGCTCGGCTATCTGCGCGGGGTCGCGGAGCACTTGGACGATATCGAGACGCTGGAGGGTCTCTTGCAGCGACTCTCCGTCCTGCGAGAAGACCGCAGCGAGAAGCGCGACCTTCTGCTGGCCCGCGCTCTCTTGCTCAACGACCGGCTCGACCGCACGAACGAGGCGATCGAGGTCTTGCGTCACATCGTCACGTCGATCGACCCGAGCTGCGTCCCGGCGATCGACGAGCTCATCGCAGCGTCCGAAGCAGTATCGAACCTGCCTGCGCTCGCGCAGGGCCTGGAGCGCAAGCTCGTCCTTTCGCACGACGCGGACGAACGCAGGAGAGTCGCACAGCGGCTCGCCGATCTCTACGAGGGTGAGCTCGTCCATGCCGATCGTGCCGCCGAAGCGCTGCGACGGCTCTGCGAAGTCGACTCGCACAACCTCGAAGCTCACCGCCGCTTACGCCCCCATCTGCTGCGCCAACACAGCTACGCCGAGCTGGTGCGCGTGCTGGATCGGCTAGTGACGCTCGAACCCACCAAGGCAGCGCGGCAAGAGGCGTTGCTCACAGCCGCGAAGCTCGCTCATGAAGCGCTCGGCGATGCCAAGGCTGCGTTCCACCGCCTCTCGCCGCTGGTGGTGGCGGGGGATCTCGAAGCCGAGCATCTCGCTGACAGCATCTGCAAGGCGGCTGGTCTCGGTCGGGAGCTGGCGGGGCTCTACATTTCACGCGCGCAGCACGCGCCCAACCGAGAAGAGGCGCGCGCCAGCTGGCGGCAGGTCGTGCGCATTCACGAAGAGTGGCTGCACGAACCGGGGGAAGCCTTCGAAGCCAGCCTACGTCTGCTTGCCACCGCCCCTGACGACCGCGAGTATCTGGATGAGGTCGACCGTCTCGGGACCCGGACCGAAGCCTTCGGACGCCTCGCGCAGGTCTATGGAAAGCTGATCAAAGACGCTGGCGGCGACACCGAGCGAGTGGCGCTCTTACTCCGCCTGACCGATATCTTCGAAGTGCAGGCGCGTGATCCGGGAGCCGCGCTCGATTGTCTGCTGCAGGCATGTCAGCTGGCGCGTCACGACGACCTGGTGCTGGCGCGTGCAGAAGACCTGGCACGTCGACTCGGCAACAACCTGGAGCTCTTGTGGATCCACGAAGCGCGTGCGGCGCGCGCCCAGAGCGACGAAGGTCGAGCCCTTGCGTGGCTGGAAGCGGCACGAACGGCAGACATCGGCCTCGGCGATCGCGAACAGGCAAACCTGTGCCTGCGCAGGGCCCTGGCGCTGACCGAGACGACCCCCGCGCTCAGCACCAAGATCGAGGAGCTCGCTGCTGAGCTCGACCGCGCCCGGCCTGCGCTCGGAAGCGATGACGCCAGGCGCACGCTGGTGCGAGCTCACGTGGAGCTGAGTGAAGCGGCCGAAGAACCCTTCCGCTCGCGCCTCTTGCTACACGCTGCGCAGATGCTGCGAGCGCAGCTGGGCGATGATGGCGCGAGCTTCGATGTGCTGCGCCAGGGATCGAGCTCTCCGCCCTTCTCGGAGGCCGTGCTCGACGAGCTAGAGCAGACGGCGATCCGCATCGAGCGCCTGGACGCGCTGAACGCACACCTCGCTCGCAGCGCCGACCGGGCGAGCGACCTGACCGAGAAGCTGAGGCTCGTCTTGCGGCGTGCGCGCGTGTTGCATGATTGCATGGGTCGCGACGACCAGGCCGCGCAAGCCTATCAGCGCGTCCTCGACCTCGATCCGGACAACGCTGAAGCGGCAAGCGCCCTCTTCACCTGCCTGCGCAAGGCCGGTCGCTACCGCGAGCTCTTGCATGCCTTCGAGCGACGTCTGGAACGCACCGACCATCCAGAGCAACAGCTCGACTTGCTGCGCGACATGGCGGCTCTCTGGGAAGTGGAGCTGAAGAACCGCGCCTCCGCCATCGAGGTCTGGAGCACGGTCAAGAGCCTCGCACCCGAGGACCAGCAAGCCCAGCACGCGCTCGAACGCCTGCAACACGCATGACAGGCTTGGCGCTCGCGGCAGCTCGCCCCGGCACCCAAACGTGCCGGGGCAGAGTTATTAGCATCGGCTGCCGCAATCGCATGGCCGCTTCAGCCAGACGCGAGCACCCGCGCGGAAGCTCCGCGTAGAGCCTGCCCGGCCTTGGCGCAGCCAAGCCTGCGCGTGCACTATCGGCGGCGGATCAGCCTCTTGGCTGGCTTCTTCTTGGCTGGCTTCTTCTTGGCTGCCTGCTTGCGCTTGGGCTGAGCTTTCTTGCTGGCCTTCTTCCCGGCCTGCTTGCGCGCTCCGGACGACTTCTTCACAGCTTTAGCCGCGACCTTCTTGCGCGTGCCGGACGGCTTCTTCGCAGCTTTCGCCGCGACCTTCTTGCGTTTGCCGGAGGCCTGCTTCTTCGCCGGCTTCGCGGCAAGTGGCTTGGCTGCCGCAGCGACCACCTGCTGCTTCGGCTTCTTTGCAGCCGTCAGCGGCTTCGCCTGCGCGGGCGCCGCTTGCGCTACCGGTTTCGCTCGCGCCACTCGCGGTGCGCGCGGCTTCGCCACAGCCTTCTCGCTCGCTTCTTCCGTCACCGCGGTCGGCGCGGGCTTCGCCGGCTGGAAGTGACGTTTCATTGGCTCGAAATAGAACTCGCTCCAACCTTGCTCGTAGCTCTCTGACTGGCCTTCGGGAAGCTCAGTGTGCACGAGCACGAGCTCGGTGCCTTCCGGGACCTCCTGCAGAATGACCTCCAGCAGAGAATCCGGAGCTTCCGGCGGGAACTTGCTGGAACGCCACGCGGCCACGATGCGGCGGCTCGGTTCCAGCTCCAAGTAGCGGCCACTGATGTAGCCGTCCCAGGCGCTGTATTCGCCACCCACCTGCGCGTCGGAGCTGGCAGCGCTGCCAGTCATCGCAGCATGAGCCTCACTGTCGAGCCACGCCTCGTATATGGTCTGTGGATCGGCTGCGATGATGGTGGTGACACGAACATTCTCACTCATGACCAACTCTCCCTTCCCGCTCTGGCCTCTTGGACCGCTCACACACTGACTGCGCCCAGACATGCTAACCGAGCTCGGCGAATGTCCGCACGCCATCGCGCCCCGCCTGCCCCCGGCGCGCACGACATTTGAAGCCTCAAACCGAGCGTCGTCAACAGCCGGCCGGCGAGCTGCGCTGCAGAGTGGAAAAGGCAGGCGCAGACCTGACCCGTGTGCTCTGTGGCGCCCAGCGTTCCCGTCTCGGCGCCGCGTGCGACCTATGCTATTGCAGCGCCATGTCCTTGCCTCGCCCCACCCTCGCCATGATCGTAAGCCTTGCGCTCGACGAAGACTTGGGCCGTGGAGACCTGACCACCGACGCCTGCATCCCAACCCACGTGGCTGGCCGTGCACGTCTATGCGCACGTGAGCCGCTCGTGTTCTGCGGCGCGGAGGTGGTGCGCGAGGTCTTCGCACAGGTCGATTCCGGCGTGGAGGCGCAGGTGCACACCAAAGAGGGCGCGTTGGTCGCAACCGGCAGCGCCGTGATGAGCTTGCACGGGCCTGCGCGTGCGCTCCTGCAGGGCGAGCGCGTGGCGCTGAATTTCGTGCAGCGCCTCTGTGGCATCGCCACGCTCACACGGGCCTATGTCGATGCGCTGCCCCCTGGCGGCCGGACCCGCATCACCGACACGCGCAAGACCACGCCTGGGCTGCGTGCGCTGGAGCGCTACGCCGTGCGCTGCGGCGGCGGCTACAACCACCGCGAAGACCTCTCCTCGGCGGTGTTGATCAAGGACAACCACATCGCCGCCGCGGGCGGCATCGGCGAAGCGGTCGCGCGCTCACGCGAACGTGCACCGCACACCTCGCGCGTCGAATGCGAGGTCGAAACCATGCATCAGCTGGAGCAGGCGCTCGCCGCCGGCGTCGACATCATCATGCTCGACAACTTCGACGACGCAGCGCTCGCACAAGCAGTTGCGAAGGTCGCGGGGCGCGCGATGCTGGAAGTCTCCGGAGGCGTCACTCTGGAACGCGTACCCATCATCGCGAAAGCCGGCATCGACGTGATCAGCGTGGGAGCGCTCACGCATTCCGCGCGCGCCATGGACCTGGGCCTCGACTGGAGCCCGCCTTGACGCAGACGCACGAGCTCTCGCCCGAAAGCGTGCTGCCACTCCTGCAAACCCAGCGCTACGGGCGCTCGCTGCGCTACCTCGACGAAACCGGCTCCACCAACGACGACGCCAAACGCGACGCGGCCAGCCGAGCGCCCGACGGGCATGTCGTCGTCGCCGACACGCAGCAGACCGGCCGTGGATCGCATGGGCGCACCTGGTCGTCTCCGCAAGGGACCGACCTGTACTTCTCCATCGTCGATCGGCCTTCCGTGGCGTTCGCCGAGCTTCCACCGCTCACGTTGGCGGTGGGCCTCGGCGTCGCAGAGGCCGTCGAGACGCTGCTCGCAACCGCCACCAGCAACCCAGTCTGCCGCGTCAAATGGCCGAACGATGTCTGGCTCGGCGGCAAGAAGTGCGCCGGCATTCTGATTGAAGCCAATGCCGCAGGCACAGAGCTCGACTCACTGGTGATCGGCATCGGGCTCAACGTCAACCGCGCGAGCTTCCCCGACGAGCTCGCAACCACCGCGACCTCGCTCTATGCGGCGCAGCCAGGCGAGGGCCTGATCGATCGAAAGCGAGCGCTCTGCGTGGTGCTGGCGGCCGTGGAGCGCTGGGTCGACCGCTTCGTGAGCGAAGGCGCGCGCAGCGTCACGCAAGCGCTTGAAGCGCGGCTCGCGCTCTTGGGCCAAAAAGCACGCTGCGGTGACGTGGTTGGGAAGGTCTTGGGCGTTTCGCCCTCGGGAGCGCTGCGGATGCAGACCACCGCTGGCGTGCGCGAAGTGATCGCCGGACGGCTCACCAGCCTTCCTTGAGTTTGCCACTTGCGCAACGCGCCCTGCGCCCTACAACAAGCCACTGCCACTCGGACCTCCCACTCATGCCAGAGCCACACGCGACCCCAAGCGAGCAAGCACGAGCCATCGAGAAGGCCGCCGGCCTACGCCTGCGCGATGACCTGGCTCTGGTGCAAGTCCGAGGGGACGACCGCCAAACCTGGCTCAACGGTCAGGTTACGAGCGATGTGCGTGGCATGAAGCCGAGGACGAGCCTCTACGCGCTGGCCGTGAACGTGCGCGGCAAGATCATCGCCGACCTGCGCATCGCGGAGGCGCAGGACCACTTGCTTGTGCTCGTTCCCAAGAGCGCGCGTTCCGCCCTGCTCGAAAGCTTCGAGCGCTTCATCATCATGGAAGACGTCACGCTCGTGCCCGAGACCGATGCCCGAGTGATCTCGGTGCAGGGTCCACGCGCCGAGCAGGTGCTCGCGCTCGATGCCGATGCACAGGCCCGCGCCTTTGCGTGCGACGAAATCGGCGTCGGCGGCTATTTCGTCAGGACCGACGCCGAGCACGCGCCTCCGCTGCTACGCGAGCTGCTTACGCGCTCGGCGACTCTGGGCGCGCTGGGTGTCGACGAGGCGGGCTTCGAGCTTGCGCGCTTGCGGCGAGCCAGCCCGCGCTTCGGCAACGATTTCGATGACACGAGCTACCCGCAGGAAGCGGGCCTCAAGCACGCGCTCTCGTTCAACAAGGGCTGCTACCTCGGGCAAGAGGTGGTGTGCACGCTGGAGAACCGGGGTCGCTTGAGTCGACAGCTCTGCGCCCTGCGTGTCATGTCCGGGCAGCAACCCGCGCCGGGCGATGAAGTGCAAAGCGAGGCGGCGGAGCCGAGCGGACGCATCACCAGCGTGGTCTTCGATCCGGACCAAGGGCTCGCGCTGGCGCTCGGCTACGTCAAGCGAACGCACGCACTCGTCGGCGCAACGCTACGCAGCGGGACGAGCCAGCTCTGTGTCACGCAGCTGGTTGGCGAGTCAGAGCCACTCGCCAAGTAAGCACACATCTGTATTCATGCGCCGCCACTGGGGCAGCTCTGGCTACGCTGGACACCGCTCGACCGGTTGCGTCGATTGCTCGTGCGTGCACGGCGTGAGAGCCTTTACGATGGTGTCTCACGCGCCGTGCGCGAGCTTATCTCTTGGCTACTCGCCCAAAGTCCCGGTGCCTTGATGGATGGTGATGATCCCCTCGTAGCGCAATGCCGCAGTCGCGTCGGACGACTGATCGGCGGCAAGTGGCGACTGGATGCGCTGATCGGCGTGGGCGGCATGGCTGCGGTCTACATGGGGACGCACCGCAACGGCAGTCTGGCCGCGCTGAAGATCCTGCACGAGGAGGTCGCCCTCCACCAAGAGGTGCGGGAGCGCTTCCTGCGTGAGGCGTATATCGCCAACAAGGTTAATCACCCCGGCACAGTGAAGGTCCTCGACGACGACAAGGACAACGACGGTGCGCCCTACATCGTGATGGAGCTCTTGCAGGGCGAGTCGGTCGACGCACGCGCGCAAAAAGGCGGCGGCCGTCTGTCGATCCCGGAAACGCTCGACATCCTCGATCAGACCCTGGCGGTGCTGGAGTCAGCCCACAAACAGAACATCGTCCACCGCGATCTCAAGCCCGAGAACCTCTTCCTGAGCGCCGACAACCGGGTCAAGGTGCTCGACTTCGGCATCGCTCGCTTGCGCGAGGAGAACAACACCAAGCGGACTCAGACCGGCATGGTGATGGGCACACCGTCATTCATGGCGCCCGAGCAAGCCATGGGCCGTTGGAACGACGTCGACGGACGCACTGACCTCTGGGCGATGGGTGCAACCGCATTCACGCTGCTCACCGGCTTGCCCGTGCACGAAGCAGAGACCGCTGGCGAGATGCTGGTTGCCGCAGCCACCCGACCCGCCCGTTCGCTCGCTCGCGTGCTCAACAACGCTCCGTTTGCGCTCGTCGCCATGGTCGACCATGCGCTTGCCTACGACCGGGAGAATCGTTTTCCCGACGCCACTGCATTCCGCCGAGAGGTCGCCAAGGTCCGCGAGGCGCTGACCGGCGAGGTGATCTCCAAGACGGTCGTCAATCCGCAAGCGCTGATCATGCCGGCCACGGTGCACGGCGACCAGGCGCCGGACGCCGCGCGCGGTGCGACGGCTGACCATGATCAGGAGGACAACGAGCGCGTCGCAACCTTCGATCCCAGCAGCAACAGCGACGAAGAAGTCGCGCGCATGACGAAGGTGTTCACGCACTTGGAACGCGCGCTGGTCTCGACCAAGCAGTACAGCCCGGACCACCCGGAACCCAAGCGGCGCTTCGAGGAGACCTTCCGCGAGCTCGCCTCCGCGCTAATGACCTGCGACATCGCGCTCGCCTGGAACCTCACGCCCTACTCGTTCGTCGTTGGCGAGCAGGCGGTCTGGGAGCCAGATGCGCCTTGGAACCGCATCCCCTATCAACTCTTCTCCGACGGCGTGCGCATGATGGGTGTGGCACCCGGCCTCGACGAAGGCGAGTTTCGGCAGTGGCTGCGGCTCCTCATGCTGGATCCCACCATGGATCTGGCGCCGGAAGACGATCTCGTCACCCTGCTCTGGGATGCGGGCTTCGAGCACGTGTTCTTCCAGGCCATCGACTCGTTCGCCGAAGGCAACCAAGACCAACGCACGCGCTACGAAGCCGAACGAGCCGCGATCCTCGAAGGCGCACATGTCGATCACAAACAGGGGCTTTCACAAGCCTGGAAAGCTGAACGCTCGGGACAAGACGCCAAGAGCGATGCCGCGCAGAAGGCCCGAGAGGTCATGCGGCTGGTCAACCGAAGCGAGGGAGGCGACGCCGAAGCCGCCGCTCGCGTCGCGAACATGAACCTGATGGACGAGTCCCCCGAAGAAGTGCTGGCAGCGCATGCGCTCGAGCTCGACGAGAGCACGCGCACCCTGCTCTCGGCTCGCATGGACATCGACGTGGGTGCCACCAGCGAGCGCTTCGTGGTGGCTGCAGCCGAGGCCTTCGTCGCCTCCGCCAAGATGGGACGCTCCAGTGCCGTGACTGCCCCCTTGCGTCGCGCCGTGGACAGCCTGGGTGCGGGTGAACCGAACAAAGCCATCGAAATGATCATGGAGCTGCGCGAGACCGTGCAGGTCGAGGGCAAGGTGGCCGAGACGGAGAGTCTCCGCGACACCATGACGACGGAGGTGCTCTCGCCCGGCACGCTGCTCGAGATCCTCAAGGGTTCGAGCAAGCTGGAGGGCGAGGCCAAGACCGAGTATCTGAAAGCCATGTCGAGAGTGCTGGCTTGCATCCAAAGCCAACACTTCGGATCTGCCCTCGCCTACCTGCCAGAAGCGCCCGAGGGCAAGGTCCAGGAGATCCTGCTCGAGTTCATTCAACGCCTGGGCAGGGGCCACGAACCCAAGATCGGCGCGCTCTTCCCTGAGGTCAGCGTCGACATTGGTCTGGCTCTGGTTCGGCTCTTGGCGGGACTCGAGACGCCGGAGGCCAAAGAAGCCATCGCGAGCGCGGCGCAGAGCCCGCACGCGCTGGTCCGCATCGAGGCCCTTGGGCACCTGGAAGGTGTGTCTGGGGCGCGCCTGCGCACCGAGCTGCGTAAGCTCTTGGAAGACCAGGACAGCAGCGTACGTCTTCTGGCCCTGCAGGCGATGGAGAAATACAACATCGTCATCTCCGGACCCTTCCTCGTGCTGCGTATCCAACAGAACGACTTCTTCAAGCTGCCGCACGAAGAGCGCAGGCAGGCGCTACAGACACTCTGCAAGCTGCGTCCCAAGCGCGGCGAGGAGGTCTGCATGGCGCTCTTGGGCGAATCAAGGGTCTTCCGCTCGACTGCCTTCGAAGAGACCCGCGAGCTCGCAGCGGGTTTCCTGGCAGAAGTCGCCTCCAGCAACCCAGCGTTATTCCTGCTCGAGGCCATCGCCAAGAGCCATGGCTTCCGCAACAGCAAGCGGGTGCGAGACGCTGCGGAGGCGGCCGTGGCACGACTCAAGCAGCGCGCCGAGGACGCGGCCAAGGAGAACGAGCGACGCAAAGCCGAGCGCAAGAGCCTGGTCGGGTCCAGGAGCGAGGCCAAGAAGAAGCGCAAGAGCGTGGCCACCTCGGGCAGGGGCACGCAGCCGACCGGCACCGACGACAAA